>JACPWA010000015.1 GCA_016191565.1 Simkania negevensis
ACCCGGAGGTAGGAATTATAGGGGTCGGAGCGATTCAAAAGAAGGTGGTTCCTTTAGAAGATGGAGCCATTGGGATCCGCTCGATGATGCTTCTTTCTTTGACTTTTGACCATCGGGTGATCGATGGGATGTATGGGTGCGGATTCTTAAAGGCGGTAAAAGAGCATCTGGAGATAATCGATTAGCCTTCAGGGGAAGAGTACCCTGGTAGCTTATCAAAGGTATAGAGATTCTCAGTTTTGATAATATCAAACCCTTCTTGGGTCAGCACAAGAAGAAGATGAATGATCTCTTCTTGTGTGCACTTTTTATCCCGGTGAGAAAAGCGGACTCTCCACTGGTCTACACAGAAGATTTCTATCTGGCCGTCTGGATAGACCCGCGCTCCCCGGTTGCTGATCATCTCCATTTTAAATTTTCCTACATCCTTATTGATTAAACTTTCTTCAATTGCCTGTGCTGATTTTGAGCTGTAGAGATAAAGGTCTACTCCGATCAGTTCACGCTGAGTGGAGATCTTTTTTCTTTTAAAAGATTTTTTAATGCTAACTCCACTTGCTTTTTCATGATGAGCGGGAGTAAGAGTTGAAGGTTTTTTCCCCAGCCGCTTGATCACAGCTGTAGCAAATTCCTTTGTTCCAACTTTTTCTCTGCTCACCTGCTCTTTAAAAATGTCATAGGTGTGGATTCCTTCCTCGATAGTAGTCAGCCAAGCATTTTCAATAAGATCAGCCACTTCTGAAAGATGGAGGTGACTGAGCATCAGAACACTCGCTTGGATCAGGGCAGAAGGATTAGCGAGGTTTTGCCCTGCTCGGCGCGGTGCAGAACCGTGGATAGCCTCAAACATTGCTCCATGATCTCCAATATTGGCAGATCCAACAAGTCCTACCGATCCGCTAATCTGAGCTGCTACATCAGAAAGAATGTCCCCATAAAGGTTGGGCATGACAAGCAGGTCAAAATCTTCTGGAGTATTAGCAAGTTTTGCCGCTCCAATGTCGACAATCCAGTGGTCGCTTTCGATCTCTGGGTACTCTTTAGCTGTCTCTTTAAAGATTTTATGAAAGAGGCCGTCAGAGAGCTTCATGATATTATCCTTCACGAAGCAGGTTACCTTTTTCCGGTTATTGTTTTTAGCATACTCAAAAGCATAGCGACAGATTTTTTCTGATCCTGGAGATGAGATCAGTTTAATCGATGTACATACCTCAGGTGTTTGCCGATACTCGATCCCTGTATAAAGATCCTCCTCATTTTCTCTGATGATCACCACATTCATTTTAGGATGTTTAGTGGCAATAAAAGGGTAATAGGAGATACAGGGGCGAACATTTGCATAAAGTCCAAGAGTGGTCCGAATCGTAACATTAAGGCTTTTAAATCCACCTCCCTGTGGGGTAGTGATGGGAGCTTTTAAAAAAGCTTGGGAGCTTCGAATCTGCTCCCAGGTCTTTTTTTCTATCCCGGTAGGGTGCCCTTTGAGGTAGATCTTTTCTCCGATTTCTACCTCTTGGATCTCTAAAGGAGCTCCGGCAGCTTCAAGAATCTGGAGGGTAGCTTCCATGATTTCTGGACCAACTCCATCGCCTCTTGCCACAGTGATAGGGATTTTTTTATTCACAGGTATTCACTCTTTTTTACAGATTGCACTATTCTCCTTCTGCTTATATCATTTTTCAGTAGAGATCAAGGGAAATTCAACCTCCATGTTACAGGAACTTTTTTCTAATTACCAAAAAACATTAGATCTTTTCTTCGAGAAGATAGATCCAAGTAGAAGTGAAGAGATTTTGCATGCTTTTTTAAAATGCTCTGGGATGATCATTTTTACTGGTGTGGGGAAAAGCGGTATCATCGCTGAAAAACTGGCTATGACCATGATCTCCACTGGAACAAAAGCGCTTTATCTTCCTGCGATGAATGCCTTGCATGGAGATGTAGGGATTGTTTCAAAAGAGGATATTGTGGTTCTCATCAGCAAAAGTGGAGAGAGTGATGAGCTGGTAAATTTAGTTCCTTTTATCAGGAAAAAGGGGGCGACTATTATTTCCTGGGTTTCTAACCCCTTTGGCAAACTATTAAAAATGAGCGATCTTGCCATCTGTCTTCCCTTTGATAAAGAGCTTTGTCCCTATGATCTAGCCCCTACTACCTCCACTGCGGTGCAACTCATTTTCGGCGATGTTCTTTCGATTGCCTTAATGAGAGCCAAAAGCTTTAGCATCGATGAATATGCGCTAAATCATCCTGCCGGATCTCTCGGCAGAAAAATCACCCTGGCGGTGAAGGATTTGATGCTCAAAGGGAAAGAGCTTCCTCTCTGCAAACCAGAAGATCGCTTATCAGAAGTGATTGTCGAGCTCTCGAAGAAAAAATGTGGCTGCCTTTTAATTGTGGGGAAGGGAGAAAAATTAGAAGGAATTTTTACCGATGGAGATCTCCGTCGCTTTCTAGAAAAAGAGCGCCCCCCTGATCTCAATAAAAAGATGAAAGAGCTGATGACCATTTCTTTTCTTTATACACAGCCTGAGCAGCGGGCTTGGGATGCGCTTCGCTTTATGCAAAAAGATCCTAACCGCTTGGTGATGGTCATGCCTGTTCTTGAAGAGGAGAAGGTCATTGGTCTCATCCGGATGCATGATATCATTCACGCCGGCATCAATTAATTCTGGCAAATAAAGATTTTTTTTCTTATGTCTGTTTGTACAGAACAATTGCAGGAGATCTGCTTATGAAACGCATCTTGTTAATAGCTTTTTATTTTTTTTCGTTTGGAATTACTTTTCCTCTACTTAATGCAGAGGGGATGGATCAAGAGGAGAGCTCTTTTTCTAGTAATAAACAAAAAGAAAGCAACCATACCTATCGCACATCTCATCAAGCAGAGGGGACTATTTGTCCTCTGCGCCCCTGTGCATCGAATGGATTTATGGCTGGTGGGGAACTTCTCTGGTGGCGCGCTGGACTAGATAATCTTGCCTATACAATTCAAGTTACCTCCGCAAATACACAAACCTCTGATTTGCAGCTTAAGGTAAAAGAGCCCGGTTTTTCATATGATCCTGGGTTTCGGCTCGGGTTAGGATATGATTTTGGAGAAAATAATTGGGATGTCAAACTTTCTTGGACTCGCTACACTACTCACTCATCGAATTCAGCTCCAGCAGAGGGGGTTCTTGAATATGCTTTCTATCTTCAGGATACTAGCCCTTCTCCTTTCTTTTCCAGCCCAAGAGGAGGGGATTCTCTTCTTGACGGTCAATTCAATGCTATAGAAGTAGATAGGACTCAGAACAGCAGTACCATCTCTCCTCAAAGTATTCCTGGATCCATTCCACTACAGGATCAGGTAAAGGGAAGCTGGCACCTGAAATTTAATGCCCTTGACTTAGAGCTTGGCTACCCCCTTTGTGTCTCTCCTCGCTTTACCCTTCGTCCTTATATGGGAGTCAAAGCCGCTTGGATAGAAATGAAGCTGCGCGTTGCTAGTACCATGCTCTCTGGGGTTGTCAGGGGTTCAGGCGAGACCCCTTTTCTAACAACGATTGGTAGCGACCTTTCTATCCGTTTGAAAAGCAACTTCTGGGGCGTAGGCCCTCAGTTTGGAATAGATGGTTTTCTGCCTATAGGAGGAGGGGTGAATCTGTTTGGAAAAGTCTCTACTGCTTTCCTTTATGGCGAGTATGATGGAACGAACAAGCACCATCGCACCGTGACAACTACACCTCCATCCACACCTTTTTTTGTTGATACCACTGTGTTTAATGACCAAACGCTAAAGCATAAGCATTATTTCCGCCTTCGCGCTATGGCGCAGGCCCTTCTCGGCTTAGAATGGAAAATGTGTATTGCCAACTATTTTCAGCTTGGAGCTCATGTTGCATGGGAGACGCAATATTGGTGGAACCAGCAGCAATTCCCTTTCTTTGATCGCAATACAAACAGGCATGGGGATCTTACGTTTGCTGGTTTGAGTGCAGGGATAGAGCTTAAATTCTAAAGTCCCTCTTTTCTGTTAGCATTTTTGCTGAGCAAGCGAGAATGCTAAGAGAGAAGCCAGTTCACAAGCCCTTAAGCCTTCTCTTTCTTGCACTTGCTACAAGGATGAAAAAAAAATTATACTAAATGTAAAAAATAAAATTACTAAATTGGTTCGAATAACATGACAAATTTGAGAAATCTTTTCGAAGCTTATGTTTTTAAACATTAGACTTTTTTCAAAACTCGCTTTGTTTGAAAAAATGACGCGTTTTAGACAGGTCTTAAAAACGATTTTGAAGACAATGTGGAGACACATGGCTGAAAAAATTGGTTTTTAGAGATGGCACAAATCGCCGTTTTAGCAAATAAATGGGGTTTCGAAAGAAGTCTATTAGCAAGAAAAGATCTCTCGAAGGTGGTATGTTAGGCGATCCACTTTAGTAATTTTATTTCTTACATTTAGTATTAGACTTTTTTGTTGTGTTTTTACTTAAGGGAAGCTACCCTTTTTCCTTATCTTCTGGAACGAAAAAGCAGGACTGACCTATGAATCTACTCCACTATTTATGTCATTTTCAAAAAGCAAAGGCGATGTCTGCTCGGAAATATCTAGAAACATCAGTAATTCAAATAGCAAATAATGGGATAGGTTCATGGAAGTACTGACATTTTCAAATAGTTTATTGCTTCTTGTGTTCGTGGTGGGATATGTGGCGATTATTTTTGAATATGGGATTCGAATCAACAAGTCAGCAGTAGCTCTTCTCCTTGCTGTCAGCTGCTGGCTGATTTATTTTATAGGTAATGCAGAAACGCTGAGCAGCAATGTGAGCCATTTGGGCCATTATTTAGGCAGTGTCTCAGAAATTCTCTTTTTTCTTCTTGGTGCGATGACTTTGGTCGAATTGATTGATTCTCATAAAGGGTTTAATACGTTTATCCACCTTCTTCATACCCGCTCAAAAAGAAAGATGCTTTGGCTCATCACCTTTCTCTCTTTTTTCCTCTCTGCCTTGCTCGATAATCTCACTACAACGGTTCTCATGATCTCTATTCTCCGTAGGCTGATCCCTCACCGTGAAGAGCGCTTTTTACATGCTTGCATGGTAATTATTGCTGCTAATGCCGGAGGAGCGTGGACCCCTATAGGGGATGTGACTACCACAATGCTATGGATTGGCGGTCAAATCACTACAATGCGGGTGATCAGCTCTGTTTTTGCCCCCAGTATTATCTCAGTGCTTGTCCCTCTACTCATCTTTACCCTTGTTCTCAAGGGAAAGTTTCCGAAATCTGAGATTGATTTTCGAAATGAACTGTTAGAGCCGGGCGCTTATCTCGTTTTTTATTTAGGGATCCTCGCTTTTCTTTTTGTCCCCTTTTTCAAATGGCTAACGGGAATGCCTCCCTACATGGGAATGCTGATCTCTCTTGCTATCCTCTGGATAGTTACCGATCTGATGCATTATCGCTATGAGCAGCGAAAACACTTGAGGATTCCTCACATCCTCACCAAAGTTGATGTAAGCAGCATTCTGTTCTTCTTAGGGATACTTCTTAGCGTCCAAGCCTTAGAAGCAACTGGCCTTTTGCATGCAGCAGCAGATAGGCTTAGTCATCATTTAAAAAGTATTCCTCTAGTTGCCACCATTATTGGGATCTTTTCCGCAGTGGTCGATAATGTTCCTCTTGTGGCGGCAACGATGGGGATGTATGACCTGCAGCAATATCCTACTGATGCTACTTTATGGCTTATGATTGCCTATGCTGCTGGAACAGGGGGAAGCATCCTAGTAATGGGCTCTGCTGCAGGGGTTGCCCTGATGGGAATGGAAAAGGTCGACTTCTTCTCCTACTTTAAAAAGATATCAGGGCCTGTTCTTCTTGGATATCTTCTCGGCATCCTTTTCTTCCTGTTTTTTATCTAATAGACTTCTTTCAAAACTCACTTTGTTTGAAAAAATGACGCGTTTTAGACAGGTCTTAAAAATGATTTTGAAGACAATGTGGAGACACATGGCTGAAAAAATCGGTTTTTGGAGATGGCACAAATCGTTGTTTTGGCAAATAAATGGAGTTTCGAAAGAAGTCTAATACTCTGTACATTTAATTTTTGCTATTTAAGCTGCGTCAAAGCTCAAATATAGTGCATTAAACTTTGCATGATAAAATTCATCCGCGTCTTTTCGCATGGAATCTCGCATTCGAACTCACCGACTTTACAAAGTCGCCTCGTTCTCCATACTGCATTCCATGCAAAAATCTTGCAGCCAATTTTATCATCCAAAATTTAATCCACTATATAACATAGATAAAGAGGAAGTGATGGTAAAACATATACAGATTCTTAATGATGAGAATTTTGAGGATATAATTGAATCGGGAGTGACCTTAGTCGATTTCTTTGCTGATTGGTGCGGGCCTTGTCGGATGCTTACCCCTATCCTAGAAGATGTCTCCCAGGAGATGCATAAGCAGGTGAACTTTGGAAAACTTGATATTGATCAAAGCTTCAAAATCGCTGGTACTTTTCAGGTGACTTCTGTCCCTACCCTTATTCTTTTTAAAAACGGAAAAGAAGTGGGACGACTGGTGGGGCTACGTGATGCTTCTACTATTAAGGAATTTACTAAATCTGCCTTATAATACTATAAAAGAGGAGGAGAGGATGCTAAGGTTAATTGGGCTTGTCATTTTTTCCCTTGTATTACTTGGAGTTTTTTTTACCTTTCATATCCCTTTATCTTGGATTGGCACCCTTCCTGGAGATATGGTGCTACCCTATGGAGATTTTCTCATCTATATCCCTTTCACAACTTCTGTCATTTTTAGTATTTTCTTTTCGATCATTCTCTATTTTTTTTCCCGCAATTAGAACAAAATTTCGTTGCCGCCACGCTTCATAAAGGACAATAGCTACTGCGTTGGAAAGATTTAAGCATCTGGTTCTGGGAAGCATAGGGATTGTATAAAAGAGATGAGGCCATCTTTCATAATAAAAAGAGGGCAACCCTTCTGTTTCTGAGCCGAAGATAAGAAGAGAATTTTCAGAGAAATTAATGTCTGTATAAAGATGTTTTCCTTTGCTTGAGAAAAAATAAAAAGGGCTGTTTGTTTCTTCTAATAGCTTGGGAAGGTGATCAATAGAGCGGATCTTCACTTCTTGCCAATAGTCTAATCCAGCGCGCTTGAGCGACTTATCATCTGTTTTGAATCCTAAAGGCTTTACTAGTCCTAAGGAGGCAGAACTAGCGTGACAGGTACGGACAATATTACCTGTATTTTGGGGAATTTGCGGACGATAGAGAATCACCTCACACCCCTCCAGTCCTTGAAGGGATGTAAGAGAAGAGGAAGTTTTGTTATGACCCCTTGAAATCATACAGTATAAAACAGACTATAACCAATTATCGCACTGCTTTAGGTTCAGAAAAAGACTCAGAGCTCTTTTTCTCTTCAGGAAGTGCAATTTCATGATGGGCTGCTTTTTGGTCAGAGGTAGTAGTAAGAGATGCTTCTTCCTGAGGAGTCACATTCGCTTTAATTACTTCGATATCAAAAATAAGGAGTGAATTAGGAGGAAGGTAGCTATTTGTCCCATAGCCACGGTCAGGATGAACATAAAGAGTTCTCTTTTCCCCTTCCAGCATGCCAATAATTCCTTTACGTAGGAATGTTTCATCAAGAGACATCATTTCTTCTTCTTGTGAAGATCCAAAAAGCTTTCCATCGAGAAACTTGCCTGTATAGCGAATCATCGGAGTAAAATGCTCCTGTACAACGGCCCCTTTCCCTTCCTGTTCGATTTTGTATTGGAGTTTTTGTTTTTCAATTTCTATTACCCCTTTCTTCTGAGCATTTTCAAGCAGGAAAGCGTTGGCCTCTTTAAGATTATCTTCAGCAAGCTTCTGGTGTGCTTTTTCTTGTACAAGTGAAATGGCGTGAATAAAGGAGGTCTCATCCATTGGAGACTGCTTTCCTGCTAGAGAGTCTTGTATCCCTTTCATCACCTGGTTCACATCAAATTCAAAACCAAAATTTTCAAGATTTTTCCCAATCAAATGACCAAAAGCTTCAGAGATTTTCTGAACATTGATCTCCTCTTTCTTTGGTTCTTCTTTGTTTTTAACAGCCATTTCTTTTTCTGGAGCTATCCCTTCAGCAGAAAGAGAGCAGAAAGAGGAAAAAATGGCCAGGTGAATAAGAATCCCAAAAAATTTTCTATTAGACATGATCTTCTCTCCTTAAGAGTACCCATGATTAGGCCCAACTTTATTAGGAAGGAGATTTATAGCCAAGAAATATCTTTTGGGCCTCACATCTTCTGTAATATGTTGGTATAAAAATACTTTTCTCGTTGGCTTAGGACGCCATCTTTTCCTCTGACAACTTTGGTGGAGTGAATACAAAAGTCATATTGCAAATAGTTCGGAGTATAATTTAACAGGCCTTTTCACAATTGTATCCTTTTTTAGAACATTGACACTCAAAGTCGGGTTTCTATAAAAAGCTCTTTTAACTGCCCTTCACTCACAGTTGAGGGGCATTGCATCATCAGGTCGCTTGCTTTTTGCGTCTTAGGAAAAGCAATCACATCTCGGATGTTTTCTGTATGGCAAAGGAGCATGACGAGACGGTCAAGGCCAAAAGCGATCCCTAGATGGGGTGGAGTGCCATACTGAAGGGCTTCCGTAAAAAACCCAAATGTATTGCTGATCTCCTCTTCACTTAAATTTAGAATATTAAAAATCTTTTGCTGCAATTCGAAATCGTGAATCCTTTGCGATCCCCCACCTACTTCATATCCATTGATGATAAGGTCGTAGGCCACAGAACGAACTTTTAAAGGCTCTTTAGAAAGAAGGGGAAGATCCTCAGGAAGGGGAGCGGTAAAAGGGTGGTGGGTGCTTGTCATCCGTTTTTCATTTGGGTCCCATCCTAACAAAGGGAAGTCGACTACCCAGTGAAAGGTAAAAAGCTCTGGGTTGATAAGGCCTCTTTCTTTTCCAATATGACGTCTTAGGTGGTCGAGAGCTTGATTAACGATCATCTCTTTTTCAGCGGCAAAAAGAAGAAGATCTCCTTCTTCTGCTTCGAGAAGGTTTTCCAGTTTTTTTAATTGATCAGGGGTGAAAAACTTTGTAATTGCTGAAGAGAGTCCCTCCTTTTGTTTCTTCATCCATCCCAGTCCTTGCAGGCCGAACTTCTCCACAAATATTGTGTAGCCATCGATCAATTTTCTAGAAATGTCCCCCCCTTGCTTGACACAGAGGGCTTTTACACATCCTCCCTTTTCTATCGCCTCACGAAAGATAGAAAAGGAAGATTCTTTGGCCACCCCATCTACACGCACCAGAGGCATGTTAAAGCGCATATCGGGGTGATCTGTGCCATAATGTTCCATCGCATAGGCGTAGCTCATCTCCTCAAATACCTCGGGCACTTCTAAATTTAAGCAACTTTTGAACAAAGCTTTTATATAGCCATAGATACATTTTTTAAGCGCCTGAGGCTCTGAAAAGCTCATTTCGAGATCGATTTGGGTAAATTCAGGTTGCCGATCAGCACGCAAATCTTCATCTCTAAAGCAGGGGGCGATTTGAAAGTAGCGTTCCATCCCTCCGATCATCAAGAGCTGTTTAAAGAGCTGAGGGGATTGAGGAAGGGCATAAAAGTTTCCTGGGTGGATCCGGGAAGGAACAAGGTAATCGCGCGCTCCTTCTGGGGTAGATCTGGCTAAGATTGGGGTTGTAATTTCTAGAAAACCTTGTGAATCGAAATAGTTTCGTGTGAGGAGAGTTGCTTTGTGTCTCATGATCAGGTTTTTAGCAATTTGTCCTCGGCGCATATCGAGGTAACGGTATTTGAGCCGCAGATCTTCATGGGGGATCGATTTATCATCGCAAATAGAAAAGGGGGGAGTTTTAGCCTTAGAGAGGATAGTGAAGTCTTCTACTTCAATTTCAATTTCTCCAGTTTTCAATTTGGGATTGGTAAGCCCTTCTCCTCTAGCCCTTACATTTCCTTGAACAGAAACAACCCATTCGGCGCGCCATTTTGATCCCTCTTCATGTGCCTTTTGCGATTTTTCTGGATCAAAGATGAGCTGTGTGATTCCAAAACGATCTCTTAAATCGATAAAGATAAGCCTCCCATGGTCTCTTCGCCTATCTATCCATCCTGACAGGGACACTTTCTTGCCAACATCGACAGCGCTAAGCTCTCCACAAGAGTGGGTTCTTTTCTGATGTGCCATCCCTGTTACCATCCTTGCTTTTTCCATAAGGCTTCGATTGTTTCTAGTAAGGAAGATAGGGGGACCTCTTTACTTTCTCTAGTATCTAATGCTTTGCATTGGATCTTTCCTTTTGCTAGTTCCTCATCTCCCAGGAGAAGGGCATAAGAGGAGGAGAGGGCTGAGGCTCTTTGGAGCGCTTTTTGGATTTTTTTCTGAAAGGAGATTTCAGAGGGGATCTGTTTATGCCGAAACAAATAGAGAAGTTCCAAACATTTTTCCTCTCCTTTTTCTCCAAGTGGGATGAAAAAGAGAAAAGGGCGGGGAGGGGAAGGCAAAGGAAGTTTCTGCCCTAGCATTGTTTGCAAGATCCGTTCTACGCCAGTAGAAAATCCCACTGAGGGAAGATTTTCTCCTCCCAAAGTTGCCAGAAGGCCATCGTAGCGTCCTCCCCCTCCAATCGTATTTTGAGCGCCGAGAACATCTGATACTACCTCGAATACAGTATGGTTGTAGTAGTCGAGGCCGCGCACCAGTTTTGGGTTTATTTCATAAGCGATCTTTTGTTTGTTCAAAAGAGTACAAAGGGAGTCAAAGTGGTGTTTGCTTTCTTCGTCTAGACAATCGGTAATGAGGGGAGATGCGGCTAAAAGGTTTTGCTCTTTAGGATCTTTTGAATCGAGAATACGCAAGGGGTTTTTTGTAAAGCGCTCCTGGCTCTCCGGTGTTAGAGTAGGGAAATGAGGGCGAAGAAAGTCTAGGAGTTTTTCTTTGTAACATTTTCTGGTATGTACCGAACCAACGCTATTGATCATCAGATGGAGATCTTTTAGTCCAAGTCTCCGATACAGTTCGAGGAGGAGATCAATGACTTCAAGATCTTGCTGAGGACAACTCTCCCCAATTGCTTCTACCCCAAATTGGTGAAACTGCCGAAAGCGCCCTTTTTGCGGCCTATCATAGCGGAAAAAAGGGCCAATATAGAAAAGCTTGTGAAGCGTTCCTGACTGAGAAAAGCTGTTTTCTATAAAAGCGCGCATGGCAGGGGCGGTCCCTTCGGGTCGCATTGTGAGTAGGCGATCTCCTTTATCTTTGAAGGTATACATCTCCTTGGAAACGATGTCGGAGGTTTCCCCCACCCCTCTTATAAAGAGGTCTGTTTTCTCCAATATAGGAGTACGAAGCTCAAGATAGCCATAGTCGTGGGCAACTTTTTGCATGACCCCTTCTACATAATGCCAAAGATGGGAGCTTTTCCATCTTTCTTCTTCTTGGTGTGGAGTTGGAATGATATCAAACATTCCTTTGGGAAGACTCGTATCCATTTCACTTAGTTTTGTTTACAAATAAAATAAGCAGTATAGGAGATTGTTCTAAGGCATGTCAATAGCGCCTCTTTAATATAGATCGCTTCGCTTACAGCTAAATCTGGTTTTTTAGGTTCTTTAGGTATATTGTTTAACCATATCTGTTTTTGCTAATTTTTGTTTGATTCACAGTACATATCTTGAACAAATAGAGCAAGGATCAGCCAAAAAACGGAGCGAAGAAGGATCCAAAGAGCCTTTTTTAAGATTTGTGAAGCATTTTCTTAATTTAGATGTAAAAAATAACTCAACCTGATAAGCTTTATCTTTTTTGCTATTGTACGATGAGGGATGTATGAAATCTATTTGCCGCTATCTTTTTCTTTTTATATCCTTGTTTTCCTTAAAAGGAGGAGCTGAAATGCCAGAGTTTGTGATGCCCGCAGATCCGGTCGTTGTAATGGAAACAAATCAAGGAATAATTGAAATGCGCCTTTTCCCGAGTATCGCTCCAAAAGCTGTGGAGAACTTTATCCGACTTGCTGAAAGTGGTTATTATAATAATGGGACGTTTCATAGAGTGATTCCTGCATTTATGATTCAAGGAGGAGATCCCACCGGAACGGGAAGAGGGGGAGCGTCCATATGGAACGCACTTCCAGCGGACGGTCATCCCCGGCTGGCTCGACAAGTTCCTCAAGCACCGGCATCGCGCGACCGCGGCACTGGCCAACGTGATCGTGCTGTCGCCCAACCCGGAGTGGGTCGCGACGCTGCCGAACGGCAAGCTGCCCGACCGCGCCGACTTCAAGTTCTTCGGCGACGACACGGCTGGCCGCGTGCTCGCGTGGTCGCGCGCCCTGGCCGAGAGCGACCGCCTGCGCGACGAGTTCGCGGCCTGGGTCGACGGCGGCGCGCAGGTCGACGTGCAACCCCTGATCTGAACCGGAGCCCGCGATGAACCTGCCCAAGCACGAACTGACGATGACGGTGCTGATGACGCCCGACATGGCGAACTTCACCGGCAACGTGCACGGCGGCACGATCCTGAAGCTGCTCGACCAGGTGGCCTACGCCTGCGCGAGCCGCTACGCCGGGCGCTATGTGGTGACC
>JACPWA010000016.1 GCA_016191565.1 Simkania negevensis
AGCAGAAAGAGCTCCTCCTAGAGGAAATAAGAAATTTGATAATAGAAGGGGATAAAAATAGAGCCCTCCTGCGTCTGCTATAGAAGTTCCTTTAAAGAAGAAAAAACCAGCAATAAGGCCACAAGGGATAATGACGATCATAGAGATAAAAGAAAACCAGATCAATTGCCAAATACAGCTTCCGATATGTTTCATATTATCTTCTCCCTTATAGAAAGCAGTAAATATTTGACCCATTAAAGCAATCCGCATCGTAGGCATTTGAAAGATCCGACATAAATAGGCGGCATTAAGGGATCCATGTAGGAAATTCATGGAGAGGCGAGAGAGGAAAGCTCGATCACAGAGCTCCATTAGCCCCCCTGCTACAAGAATTAAGATCAGAGGGAGCGATAAAGCAGAAAATTCTCTTAAGCTTCCAGGAGGATATTTAGTAAGGGTTGATCTCATGTGCCCTAGTACCTTAAATAATCTTTGCTTCTTGAAGCTGAAAGGGCTCCTCTTTATGGCTGAAAGCTAATTTTTTGAACTTATAGCGGAGGTGCAGTAGATAACATCCACTAATAATGAGTTGTTCAATAGCCATCACAAGCCACATCTTATTGGGAGACCAATTCCAAAGGTTCATCCCAAGATAGACAGGTACAAAACTCGTAAACACAACAACAAGAGATATCTTTAGCTGAAAAAGAGTCTCCTTGCCCCATTCCTTCATAAAGAAAAGCAAGAGACAAAATAATACTTCCACCAATAGAAAGTGCTATGAGATGCATTTCAGTTTTAACAACCATTATATGTGTAGTTGCGGCCCATGTTGCCGTGATGATAATAGCAGCGAGTACTCTGGGAAGACTAGTGCGCAGGTAATAGATTAGAAGCTTAGGTCGAAAGGAGCAATCATTTGTTCCGTACAAGATCCGGTTCTTTTTCTTTAAAAAATGATAGAAAAGTATGCTACAAAAAGTTGTTTGCGATCCTATCTTAGCAAGAGCTGCCCCAAGCGTCCCTAAAGAGGGAATGAGACCGTTCACGCCTAAGATTAAAAAGTAGTCAAGTAGGATATTAATCAGATAAGACACTAATGAAACTAAAACGACAATTTTTGATCTCCCTTGTCCAATATGAAAAGCAGAAAGAGCTCCTCCTATAGGAAATAAAAAGTTTGTTAACAGAAGAGGATAGAAGTAAAGCCCCCCTGCATCTGTTATAGAAGTTTCTTTAAAAAAAAAGAAACCGACAGTGAAGCCACAAGGGATAATGACAATCATGGAGATAAGAGAAAACCAGATCAGTTGCCAAACACAACTTCCGATATTTTTTAAACTATCTTCCCCTTTATAGAAAGCAATAAATATTTGACCCATCGAAGTAATCCGCATCATAGGTGTTTGGAAAATCCGACATAAATAGGCGGCATTAAGGGATCCATGTAAGAAATTCATAGAGAGGCGAGAAAGGAAAGCTCGGTCGCATAGCTCCATCAATCCCCCTGATACAAAAATTAAGATCAGAGGGAGCGATAGAGCAGAGAATTCTCTTAAACTCCCTGGAGGGTACTTAGTAAGAGTTGATACCAT
>JACPWA010000044.1 GCA_016191565.1 Simkania negevensis
GAGCAGCTGCCATCATCATAGGCATACCGCCACCTGATACAGCTTTTACACCCCATTTTTCTTCTAAGGCTTTCTTCAGATTAGAAAGATCCAACACTGTGAGATGACTTAGAGTTTCAACAATTTGTTCAATATTTACTTCTTGTTTTGCCACGGTTATCCCCTATATTCTGATTCATTTATATGTTAATTTTTTCGCCTTGACTTCCGCTCGCACGCTCATCTTTCTCGCGTTTGTTTTCAATACAAGAAATAAGACCGCTCAAATGAGTTGCCATCAAGCTTACTACTGCAGAGAGTGGCTCTTCAAAGAGCCCCAGAAGCTCAGCTCGAACCTCCTCTTTACTTCCCAGTTTAGAAATTTCTTCTACTTGCGAAGGAGAGCAGAGCCTTCCGTCAAAAAGCCCCCCTAGAACCTCTAAAAGCGCTTCATTATCTTTGATAAAGGAATACACAGCTTTCGTCGTTGCTTGTGGCTCCTCACCAGAATAAATAATGCCAATATGCCCCTGCAACTTCTCTAAGTCGAGTGAAAGTCCCGATTCTTTTGCTGCCTTCATAAAAATGCGCTTTCGAACCACATAGAAAAACCCACCAGTTCCTAAAATCAGTTTTCTAAAATCAGAAGCTTTGTTAGGATCGATCCCTTTATAACTCGCCAATACAAATGAGGGAGACCTTGCGATTTGATCTTTTATGTCGTCCAGAAGAAATTGTTTTTCTGCTCTCATGATACCACCACCTTTCCCTATCTAAGCTTGCACTACTGTTCCAAGTTCTATTTTAATTCCAGGCCCCATAGTTGAAGAGAGATAAAGGTTCTGAAGATAATGCCCTTTGGCTGTAGAGGGCTTTGCTCGCAAGATCGCTGAAACAAGAGTCTCTAGATTTTGTATGAGCTGCTCTTTAGCAAAAGAAATCTTTCCGATCAAACAATTGATTACTCCGTTCTTATCTACTTTAAACTCAATCTTCCCCTTCTTTAACTCCTCAACAGCTCGCTTTACATCCATTGTCACAGTACCTGCTTTAGGAGTAGGCATCAGCCCTCGGGGACCTAAGATTTTTCCAAGAGGACCAAGTTCTCTCATCATATCAGGAGTTGCTATAAGCGCATCAAAAGCGGTCCAGCCTCCCTTGATCTTCTCAAGATATTCTTGATCACCAGTAAAGTCAGCACCAGCATCAAGCGCTTCTTTTGCCTTTTCAGCTCGCGCAATAACGAGAATAACAATTTTCTTTCCTGTGCCATGAGGAAGAAGTACTGTGTTTCTCACCTGTTGATCAGATTTTGTAATATCTACTCCCATTTTTAGAGA
>JACPWA010000045.1 GCA_016191565.1 Simkania negevensis
AATTATTATAATTTAATCTACAAATAGGGTGGAACTTTAATTATCGAAAGAAAGGTTTTTATGGAAGAAAAATTACAAATAAATCCATGGTTTAAGATTTGGACTGCACCTCGAAAAACAATTCGCTCCATTATTGCTTATGATAAAAACCATCGCTTTATTGTTTTATCTGCTCTTTATGGTTTCCAATATCTACTTGGTGCTGCCCAGTTTTTATCGATTGGAACACACTCTTCTCTTTTATTCATCCTCCTATTATCTGCCGTTTTAGCGATCCCGATCGGGTACTTCCTATTCAATCTAATGAGCTTGTTTCTCTTTTACTTAGGGAAGTTAATCAAGGGAGAAGGAGGGTTTAAAGAAATCAGAGCGGCTATGGCCTGGTCAAGTGTGCCGCATATTTTTACGATTTTCATTTGGCTGGTTTTATGTTTTTCTTACGGGCAGTCTTTATTCGTTATTGGGTATGAAAAAGAACTTGTGGGAGTAGGGGTATTGATTAATTTGGGTGCTATACTTCTGCATCTTATTTTTGGTATTTGGGAGCTCGTGATCTTTGTACTTGCACTTGGGGAAGTGCAAAAATTCTCAGTTTGGATGGCTTTGTTAAATAGCCTTCTTGCGTGGCTAGGAATAGGTCTTTGCTTATTTTTTGTCATTTGGGGAGTATCGGCCATTGCTGCCATACCTTGATTTTGGATTAGTAACAAATTAAGAGGGGGAGATTATGTTAAAGGGGTTGAAGTACGAAATACAAAAGCAGGGACTTGTTCTATGCAGTTTTTTTCTTCTTTCCCTATTTGGGCAAGAGAAAATAGCAGGAAATGAAGTTTCCTTTATTGCAGCTCCAACTAAGCAAACTATTGGAATAGAAACCTGGAAAGAGTTTCATTCTGCTCCAGGAAATTGTGTAGTTTCTTTGCCCAATACACCCGAACATGTGAAACAGGTAATGCCGCTTGCAAACCAAGGAACTCCATGGTACAAGGACATAAGGCGATCGATTTTTTTATCCAAACTAAAGAGGTCTTTTTTAAAGGAAGAGCAATCATGGCGGGAAGCACTCTTTATCTACTTGCTATGGAATGTGAAGGAAGAAATTATTTAGAAAATCATTTTAACCATTTTATTACTTCATTTCAGATGAAGAAGTAGCAGTGCATTTATGGAAAACGACCTTTTTCTTACTTTATTTCAAGCACTTATTACATGGATCTTAATAGGGATTGCTTGGTTTACACAACTAGTTCATTACCCTCTTTACTCCAAGATCAAAGAGGGTTTTATTGATTATGAAAGGGCCCATATTCGGAGGGCGGCCTATCTTTATGGCCCCCTCATGCTTTTAGAATTGATTTCTGCAGTTCTTCTTGTCGGGGTGAGCCATACATCTATCGCTTTAAAACTAGCAATGAGTAATCTGATTTTGTTAATCTTGATCTGGCTTTCAACTTTCTTATTTCAAATAACACAACATCAGAAGCTTAGTCTTCATTTTTCTAAAAAAGTATTTCAGACTCTTCTCATGGCCAACTGGATTAGAACTCTTTTATGGACTGTGAAGGGAATTCTCATGACGATTTTTCTCTACGTCATCTTCCAATAGCCTATCTTTCAAGATAATTGATAAAAGAGTACAAGCAGAATCTAGAAGGAGAACTCTTCTAGTGCTCCATTTTAACAGTTTTTGATGTTTGGGCTGATGTTGAAAGCCCTGGGGTTATGCGCTTGTAAGCTAGCTTGTATTGGTTAATACTAGCCAATTTACGATCGCAAAGCCGCAGGAGCTTTGACGCAGCTTAAAACGGCAGTTTTCAATCATGTTCGGTATACAGTACTTAGGTATCTGTTTATGCATTTATTACCAGATATTAAGCTTGTTAATATTAATCATAAAGGCTCTAGAAGAAAAGCTGCATTTCGGGTTTTTAATGAACGATTTAAAGAAAGGGGAGGGAAAAACCTCTTCTTCTCTTTTTTTACTATGGGGATCCACCCTTACAGGCTCTATAAAAAGTCAAAACGAAGAGTAGCTCTGGCTTTAGCATCTCGCAAGTTATTTTATTTTAAATCATTACAATCTCAAATCGAAAAGATTCGATTTGAGCAATTCCATCTGGACCCCAGACAAAATTTACATGCGATCTTTATGAAAGTGCAAACAGAAAAGATAAGTAAGGAAGAGGGAGCGCTCGAATTTAAGAAGATCTACTATCCTTATGAAATCCTCCTTTTCATTACTAATCCAGTGAGAGATCAAAAAAGTCTCCGCTTTTACCGACTCAAATCAAGGCATAGCGATTCTTTAGATACGTGGAACGAACTTAAAAGAAAGGCGCGCATTAATCAGTATAGGCAAATTCAGAATATCAACTTTTGCATCACCATGTTAAGAAGGGAATACAAGCTCACTCCAAACGGGATCCATAATCGTCTTTCCCGCACAGCTCTTTACAAAAGGAGCCCGTCAGAACTTACTAAATTTAAAGAACTTAGTAGATCTCTACAAGAAATCTTGATCGCCTATCAAGATTTTGAAGATCTTAAAGAGAGTAAGCCTGCTCTTTTCCATCTGCTTAAAAATTTAGCAGCTATTTCTTCTAAAGAAATTGAGATTTTTCAATCCTATTTAAAAAATGCTGATCTGCCTCACGACCTTCCTTTGGACAGCCGCAAACAGCTCCTACAGCTTGGCAATAATCAAGAGATCCTCTATCGATTAAGTGAAGAGGAACAGTTTGAACTTTGCGCTCTTATTCTCGAAGGGCATCAATGGGATTTTCTTCTCTCCATTCAGGCGGTATCTTCTGTTACCCTAAATCTCCTTGACTGGGCCTTTGAAGAAGCGAAAAGCAGCATCCACCCCACTGCCTCTTTTGTGGATAAGATGAATTTTATAGAAAGCAAAAAGGTGGTCAAGCATCCCGATCTTTTTCCCTCTCTTATAGACAAGATCGGGGAAAAAAGGGGGCTATTAGAAGAGATGGTTGTAAGTTTCGCAAAGGAGATCCATCGAGAGTGGCCCTCCCTTGCCCTTTTTAAACAAGAGGAACCTTTCTATGAAAGTAAGAAGAAAGATTCTCTCACTACTGAAGAACTTATTGAAATTTATGAAGCCTTGGAAAAATTTTGTGTAGGAGACCTTTCCCTCTTGATCCTTTTACAAAAGGCTCTTTCTCAGGAAGGGAAAAATGGATTTCAGTTAGCAATTGAGGAGGGAGTTCAGCATCTACTTGGGGAAAAGTTAGAGGTTTTTCTTCCCATCTTTAGCAATTTTAGCGTGATCGTGATAAGAAAAAGCGCAACCGATGTAGAGATTCGCTACTTTTTTAAACAACTTGTAATGAAAAGTGGAAAAATTCATGCCTCTAATGGAAAAAACAAATCGATGGTCATTATCCAACCGCTTATCAAAACAGAGGAAAAGTGGCAATCGCCTGAATGTTTCGTGAACATGGAAAAGGGATAATACTAGTGCTCCATATTTTGGCAAATAAATGGAGTTTCGAAAGAAGTCTAATATGAAAATTTCTTTAAAGTCGATTCTTCCTCCCCTTTGTAGCTTGGTGATTGTGATGCTAGGAGGGGGATTTTTCAATACTTTTACTAATCTGCGTATCTCTTTAGAGGGAGTTCCTCCTTGGGTAGTAGGTTTTCTAAGTGCTTCCTATAATTTAGGGCTTATGCTCGGTTCCCTTTATGTCGAGAAACTAATTAATCGGATTGGGCATATTCGAAGTTTTGCCATTTTTGCTTCGATTAATTCCCTTATCATTATTTTGCAAAGTCAGTGTATAGGTCCTATTCCTTGGGCCTTTTTTCGCTTTTCCATAGGAATTTGTACCTCTGGTTTTTTTATTGTGATCCAAAGTTGGCTCCTTTTATCGGGAGGGATAAAATTACGAGGACAGCTCCTTGCCTGCTATATGGTTACCCTTTATTTAGCACAGGGCTGTGGGCAGTTTATCCTTGGGATTACACCGCTTAGTAGTTTTGTTCCCTTTGTAATAGCCATAGCTTTGAGCAGCCTTTCAGTGATTCCAGTCTGCATGAATAAAAACAGCGGCCCTCTTCTTGCAGAAACTCCCCTTACCCCTATTTTTCAGGTGCTTAAAAAAGCCCCTCTCGGAGTGATCGGCTCTTTGATTGCTGGGATGATCATTAGCTCTTTTATTGGACTTACTCCCATTTTTGGAAAAGAAATCGGCCTTTCAGTCGGGGGAATTTCCACAATTATGGGTTGTACTATCTTAGGAGGGCTCTTTTTACAGTGGCCTATAGGAATTCTCTCTGACCTTATAAATCGGCGGACCCTTCTTTTAGTTACAACATTGCTTTTAATTGGGATAACCTTTCTCCTCTTTCATTTAAAAGCACCTTCTTATTTTCCTCTTTTAACCATAATGATTCTATTTGGAGCATGTGCCTATATCCTTTATCCACTTTCGATCTCCTATACCTCTAGTTTTTTTTCTGGGAAAAAAGTGGTAAGTGTTAGCTCTGCTCTTCTTATTGTATATGGGATTGGAAGTGTTTTAGGTCCCCTTATTTCTCCCTTCTTTATGGAAATGCTAGGTCCAAAAGCCCTTTTTCTCTATATCTCTTTTCTTTCCCTTTTTTTCTTTCTCCTAGGGCTCTGGCGTATTTTTCGGACCAAACCCCTTTCAGAAGAAGAGCAAGGAGATTATCTTTCTCTTCCGCATACTACCTCTCTACCTTTTTACTTAGATCCAGGTAGTGATTTAGAAGAAGCGGAAGAGCTCGAAGAGGAAGAAGGGGTGTTCTCTTTTGCAGAAGAGTTTGAAGATGAAGAAGAAAATAGTCAAAATTAATTATCTGCTTGCAAGTACCTGCTGCACCGTTTTGAAATGGAGCTTAGCTACTTCATGCAAATGTTCTTTCCCCTGCATAGCAATAAACTTCTCCAAATTTTCTTCGATATGATGGGTTGCCCCTTTAGGAAACTTTTGACTGTAGCTTGCAGAAAGCTTTTCTAGCCCTTCTACAAAAGAAGCCCTGGCAAGAATAGAAGCTGCGGCCACAACCACGTCCTCCTCTCCCCGATGGCGTTGCGTAAGATGGATGGAAAGTTTTTTCTGCGCTAAAGCTTTTTCTACTACGGTTTCATTTGCGAACTGATCGATGATCACCTCAAAGCAATGTGTTCGTTTTGCCAATTCTTCAATAGCTGTGGCATGTCCCCAAGCAAGGAGTTGGTTGAGATTTCCAAAACTTTCATAAAGCTTATTGTATTTCGCAGGGTTGATCTGAACTAGAGCATGGGGATGGGTTTTTTTGATCTGGTTTGCGAGCTTAAGGATGAAAAGATCGCTCATCTTTTTACTGTCTTTAACACCCATTTTGATCAGAGCTGAGATCAAAGGAGGGTCAGCATAAAGGGCGCAAATACACAGGGGGCCAAATATATCTCCCTTGCCTGCTTCATCTACTCCAATTCTTGTTGTCTTATCTACATGAGCTTCTGGATAGGAATAAGAAAGGTTTTCAAGAATTTCAGGCTCAAGATAATTGGTAATAAACTCATCTTTCCCTTTTCCCTGCACAGTCATCTTTCCTGATTTATAAAGAGTGCAGGACAAGCCATCTTTCTTTGCTTGAAAAATAGTATGCTCAGGAATAGAAAAAAGAAACCCCTGCTCCGTTAAATCCTGTTTGAGTTTAGAGAGCTTAACTAAATTAATTTGGGTTACAAAGCAAGACATTACACTAGGTTAGCAAAAAGAAGAGTAATAGAGAAGAGTCTCCTAAGCTATTTACTCGTATAAGGTCTATAAATGGTTTACCTCTTATCCTGTAGAATCGTGTGACAAATGCAAAGCATTACTCCCTTTATTGCTACAAGGAAAAGGAGATCAAGTTATTGAGTGTCGATAGCCGATGAAATGAGTGTTTATCTCATCGAATATTTTTGTTGTTTGGTAAAACTTAGATCATTTCCTCTTGTGCATTTCGGAGAAAAAAGGTAGCCTTGGGCGAAGGATATAAGGGATCAATTATGAATGAGCAGCTTGAAGAATTGGGGGAAATTCTTAAATCAAAGAGAAAGGAGCTAAACCTTTCTTTAAAAGAAGTGGAAAGTTCTCTTTCTATTCAAGAAAGTTACCTAAAAGCCATTGAAGAGGGGAGGGCAGAAGGAATCTTGTCTCCTGTTTATACAATGGGCTTTCTAAAGCAGTATGTGAACTTTTTAGGATTAGAAGGAGATACTTTGGCTAAAACTTATCCGGACGCTTTTAACCTTAAAAGTGCAAAACATGAATTCTCCTATGGCATTGGCACTTTGGAGCCAAGGGGGAGTGTAGGAGGAGGAGTAAAGTGGCTTCCTAGCCTTATTTGGGCAACTCTTTCTGTTGTTATCCTGATTTTAGCCTACTATTTTGCAAAATACTTGGGTGTTTTAAACTAAATCATAAGAACTAGAGCTACTTGCATGGAGAAAAATAATCTTGGTGATTATGCAATTATTAAGCAGATTGGGCAAGGAACTCTCGGGTCTGTTTACTTAGCAGAGCATCGTTTTTTAAAAAAGCAATTTGTCCTTAAAGTTCTTCCTGAAGAGCTTTCCACTGACCGAAATTTTATCCAAAGATTTGAAAAAGATATTGCAGCTCTTGCTACTCTTGATCATCCTCATCTTGTTAAAACCCATTACGTTTCTTTTTCTGAAGGATATTATTTTCTTGTCCTTGATTGCATTGTCGATTGCTTTGGCGAAACGACTAACCTCTCTCAGTACTTAAGCGTCAATAAGCAGACCCTCAATGAAAATGAGCTGCTTGATCTTCTTACACAGATTGCCTCTGCTCTTCACTATCTGCACAAAAAGCAAGTAAATGGAGTGCCGATGGCGCATCGAGGGATTAAGCTTAGTAATATTTTAATCGGCGATGGAGATAAAGGACTTCATGTCTATCTTTCTGATGCTGGTCTCTCCTCTATTGTAGGGGAAGGAGCGATTTTGACGCGGATGTACAAGGTGATGGCCGATGTTTTGCGGCTTGATCTTTCTCAAACTGCCTTTGCTAAGCTTGGAGAGGAAAAGTATTTAAGCGGCCCGATCGATTTTAGCAAACTTTCCAAGCTGCATGTTTCTTTTATCCAAAATTATGCTTTTTTAGCTCCCGAACAAAAGATCTATCGAGAAAAACCGGTTTCAGAAAAAGCAGATGTCTATGCATTTTGGCTGCTGTTGAGGAGGAAGAGGTCAGGGTAAGACCTGATCTAGAAATGCTTACAAAAGTCAGTCGCGCTGCTTATTCAGAGTTTCCTAAACCTGTATTGCAGCCAGGCGAAATTAAACGACCTGAATATGACCCAGACCCTGGGGCAATCTTCCGTGCTCAAACTACTGTGGAAAGATATATTCCTAAGGAAAACACTATTGGGAATGTAGAGCCCATTCATACAGAAATGGTGGTGATAAAAGGGGGAGAGTTTTTCAGGGGAAGCAATGAAGGGGGACGGGATGAAAGACCCCGCCATACAGTAGTTTTATCTGGTTTTGCTCTTGATATTCACCCTGTGACCAATGAGCAATTTGTCCGCTTTCTAGAGGTGATGGGAGGAGAAAAAGATGCAAATAATCAAGATATTATCCAGCTTAAAGAATCGCGTATTAAAAGACATGCTGGAAAACTGACGATCGAATCAGGATATGCTAAACATCCTGTCATTGGAGTGACCTGGTATGGTGCAGTGGCCTACGCCAAGTGGATCGGCAAAAGGCTTCCCACCGAAGCTGAGTGGGAGGTTGCCTCTTATGGGGGTAGAGCTGATGAGATCTATCCCACTGGCAACAAGATTGAGCGTTCTCAAGCAAATTTCTTTAGTGCAGATACTACAGCAGTCAAAAGCTATCCTCCCAATGGTTATGGTCTTTATGATATGGCAGGCAATGTCTATCAATGGTGCCAAGATTGGTATGATCCAAACTACTATCAAGTTTCGATGCAAGAGCCAGAAAATCCTCCGGGCCCTCTTCAAGGGGTTTATCGGGTTCTTCGAGGGGGCTGCTGGAAGAGCTTGCAAGAAGACCTCCGCTGTTCTCATCGGAACCGAAATAATCCTCGCATTGTAAATCGCACTTATGGATTTAGATGTGCTGCTGACGTAGAAGATTAGAAAATGGCGTTTTTTGCTTGCTTACAGTAAAATAAAGCTTTAAAAATGGAACGCTTTGCTTCTATGAAATTATTTCTTTCCAAGCCTAGAGGCTTTTGCGCTGGTGTTGACTAAAAAAATTCGATAAAA
>JACPWA010000081.1 GCA_016191565.1 Simkania negevensis
CTCACCAAAGCTTTTGCAACTCTAGCAAACGCTCCCTTTCTTTCTGCTGAGAAAAAAATCGACTGCATCGCTACCCTTTCCAAAGCTGCAGGAGACGAGGGGATGGTAGGAGGGCAAGTAGTTGATCTTCTCTCCGAAAATGGAGAGATTAATTCCCTTTCCGTCGATTGGATGAATGTCGCTAAAACAGGAGCTTTATTTCAGGCGGCTTTTGAGTTCGGCGCAATTCTTGGAGAGTATGAAGAAAAAGAGAGAGCCTCTTTATCTTACGCTGCTCTTCTTTTTGGCCTTTTCTATCAGATGGTTGACGACCTAACCGATGGAAAAGAGGGCTCTTCTGACCAGAAAAAAAAGAAAGGCACCTCCCTTCTCATCTATGGAGAAAAAGGGATAAAAAGAAGAGCAAAACATCTCCTTAATGAGGGATTAAAAGAGTTAGATCAAGTGGCAAAGCCACTAGAAAACACACGCGCTCTTCTCTCTGCAATGACTGAGCCCCTTTTATCTAATATCGATCTTCATTAAAGAGGATCGATATTAGATCATTTAAGCAGTTCACTTAGCTTGTAGTGGTGGTAAGGCTGCTGACTTGCGCTAGCTATTCCCTCTTTCTCCTTCCCTGCATGGGAAATCCATGCTTCTAGTGTCGAAGGATGAAAAATCGCATTATGAAGATTAGTTTCATTAGTGATCAGCTTGATCATCTCTTGAAGGGCCAGAGCATCAATCTTCCCATAATGTTTTTCCACCTCATCAATAAGGATTGGGTATCTTTCTGGGTAACCAAATCCTCTGAGAATAAGAGTATGTTTGGGCTGTTGATGGATCAGCGCAAGGGGCTCCCCTTGAGCTCCCTGAAGAATGACTTGAGACTTAGAGCGCTTTTCTTCTGTGAAAGTGAGGAAAAGCTTATTATCTTTTCCAACAGTTTTCTTTTCCTCTTTTGGATTAATAAAAGCATACTTTTCTCCAGGATGGATGGTTTCAAGCAGGCTTGGAGTGGCATAAAACCCAAGCGACTGTCCACTTTTACCATCAGAAATTACATAGTAATATTCGCAAGTTCGCTTTCCTTCCTCTAAAATCTTTTTAGCTTCTTTCAGGTTTTGCGCATTTTCTAAAATTTCCCGAATAAGAAATCCCATGGGGATCCCTTCCCAGGCCCCGTACCCATCCCCGCCAATTTCTCCAATAGCGATCTTCTCCCGATTCATCCCAGTAACGCTGCCCACAAACCCTGCATAAGAAACGTTAAGATAGGGAATTTTTCCCTCAGGCTTGACCACCATCAGCACTGCGGTATGTTGTAAATGCATTCCCACTTTATAATCGAGCACTCTGACGTGATAAAGAGAGCGATCTTTTGTCGCTTCTTCGTTTAGAGTCATTCCTGTGCAATGAAACATCTCAGGAAAGAAATTAAGGAGGGCAATCTTTTCAAATGAAATTCCTGAGCCATCAGCAATCCCCTCCATTTCCTGAATAAAATGGCTAGGAATATACTTTTCTAAGAGAAGGTCAAACTGCTTCATCAGCTCTTTATAGCGCTCATGACTTTCAAGTTCCTCTCTTTCTAAAAACTGCATGATATTCCATTGGATCTTCTCTTTGAGCAATGTCCCATGCTGATAGCCCCTTTCATAAGGATTTCCCTCCAAATAGACTAGAAAATTTCCTTCCCGGTTTTCGATATAACCTCCTCCCTCTTTTCTAATAACCTCCCCTTGTAGAAAGAGGGGAATAAGAAGTGTAAAAAAAATAATGAATTGACGCACTGTTTCTTCTCCTGTTCTCTACATTCTATACGGGCAATTAATATTTTAATAGTATTCTAAATTACTTGCTTTTTTACCTCTTTTTTAGTACCATGTTTTTTAGATCTTTTTTTTAAAGTGCATAAAACCAAAGGAGAGTTTATGGCTGCAGCAATAGATTCTTTTTCTAGCTCCTCGTCATCTTCTACTTCTTCCCCTTCATCTAGCTTTTCATCTTCTACTAAAGAAGAAGCAGGGACTTCCCCTGTAGCAAGCAGCGCTATATCAGTTTCTGAATTGGAGGTTTGGAAGAATAAAGCATCTCAACCCATAGAAGAGAGAGTGCTGGCAGTTTTTAAATCAAAGCCAGGTTTACTATCTAGTGTATTAGTTGGTAGTGCTATTGTCATCCACAATACGACAGAAAACAGCTTTGAAAATCCGTTTTGGATGATATCGAAAATAATGACTGCATTGTTCGGAGGAATGGGTTTTATTACGCAAGGAATAATAGAATCATCTTGCGCGCAAAGTCAAGAAAAAGTAGCAAAACTTTGGGAAAATTTTGCTAAAGAGGCAAACGCATGGCAAGAAGCGATACCTAAACCCTCTCAAGGGGATACCTTTTCAGCAGATGATACAAGGAAGATCGTTTCTTTTTTAAGCAAACAGACTCCCTTTAACAAGCATGGCAGATCAATTGATTCGTATATTTCTTGGGAAGCTCGTGATTTAAGTGACGAAGAGCGTAGCCTTCTTAAGAAAGCAGCAGTTCGTATGAAACAGCTTGATGACGAAGTTCGTTCCTATCGAGATAAGTTTTTTACTGAGCTTCGTGGCATTGATAATCAAATTATAATGATTTTTCTCACAATACATGTTGCTTCTCAAATCCTTTCTGGAGAAGAAAAAGAGTTTTTCGAAATAGCAAAAAAAGAATATTTAAAAGAATGTGCTATTAACGCTAAAGCCTGTTTAGCTAAGAAGTTTACCCCCTTTGCCTCTTTTGCCCAGTCAGCCTACATACGATCTTTTTATTCTTCTTCACAAGAAAGTCCTACGCTTCCTTATCATCCCTTGCAGGAAAAAGCTTTTTCTAAGGAGGTCTGGGATAAATTAAAAGCAAAAACTGACAACCCAGCAATCAAGCAAAAACTAGACGTTCTTGCTGAAGGATCCTTAATAGACCCTTCTACTCCTTTACCCTCTCTGCTTTGACTTAAAATACCTTAAGAAGGCATCTTTAAGCTAAATGCATGACTACTGAAATAGAGCTAAGCCAAAGCGAAAGAACTTCTAGTTCTAATCAAACCC
>JACPWA010000082.1 GCA_016191565.1 Simkania negevensis
ATTTGCTTTTACACATTCTGCAAGGAGGCTCCGCATATAGGAGGCATTTTCAAATAGAGCAAGGCCATTAGCGAGGGCAGTGGTATCGTGGAATTCAGGGTAGTGCAGTAGTTTTGAAAAGCCCGTCTTATAAAGATCTTCAGCGCTAAAGTTGGAATAGTCGACAATATATCTTAAAAGAATTTCATTGTAGAAGTCTTGGCCGATTTTTTCCTCTTCTGGACTTAGGAGAGGACGATTTAAGCCTGTCATACGAAAGCGAAAGAAATTTTCTATCCTTTTGAAGGCGAAATGACTGAGTTTTTTTTGAAGATGGAGAATTTCTGAGTGGATAAGGCCAAAATTGGTGACAACCACCGCAAGACAACGCTTCTGGTCGATTCCTACTAGCTTCACATCAACAATCAAATCTTGATCAAAGCGAGGAGAGGAGAGAAAAATGGCGCTTCCAGAAAGCTCGCTTAAGACCTCTGCGCTATGCTCTAAATAGCGGGCGACATCTTTGGCATCTTCTTCTAGATTTTTTCTAATTTTTTTTATTTCTTTTTCAGTAGGTTCGCTTCCTTCTAAATAGTGCTTAGCATATACTTTATAAGCAAGGTCGGTCGGGACTCTTCCTCCTGAAGCATGCTTTTGTACGAGGTAGCCCTCTTCTTCTAAGAAAGCAAAATAGTTGCGAATAGTTGCAGAACTAATGGAGGCAAAGCCATTATCCTTTAAGCTGTTAGAACTAATTGCCTTGCCTGTTTGTAGATAGAGGTCAACCAGTCCCAAAAGGAGCGATTGTTTCTTTTCTTCTTTATTCTTTTTTTGAGGCCCCATAAGATACTATTTATACTTAGCACTTGTTTATGTGCATTGCTAAATTTATAGCATTACTATAGCAAATGGAAAAATAGGAGGCAAGGATTTTTAGCAGTTGATGTTCGAGACTGCTATTTATGAAAGACAAATTAAAAATTTTATTTCTTACATTTAGTATTATTCAGCAAGGGGTAAGATTTTTCGATTGGTCAGTGGAGTAGTGACGATGTTAGGATCTGAAGCAATCAAGGGAAGAATATCGACGATTGTAGGAAGCCAAGTTAGCCCTTTTTGATAGACAAGACGGGAAGCGAGGAAAGAAGCGATCATTGCTTTCTTATGCAGATCAGGAATTTTGCGGATGATCTCTTCTTTTTTTTCTCTAGCAAGGAAGGGAAGGGAGGCATGAAAAAGGGCTTGGATTAAAGGGTCATTAAAGTTGGTAGAAAGGGGAATCGTTTCCAAATAGATGAGAAGCTGGTCTTTAAAAAGGTTGATTTTTTCTGAGATTTTTTCTGATAGAGTAGTGAGACATTCTCCTGTTTGTTGATAGGTTTTAAGGAGGAGTTCTGCTTCCTGAAGGGATTTTTGTTCAATATGGCTCAAGATTTCTTTCATTAATTCTAGTTTTTTTTGCAGAAACTCTTCTGGAGAAAGAACGAGTCCTATTTGTACTTCGAGAGAGGAACAGATCACACCCCCTTTATTTGCGGAGCTATCTTTGATGATAAGTACCTTGAGATTTTCCAGGATACGGCGCGCTTTTTGGGTGAGGTAGAGATTGGCTCCTTCAATGATAGCAAGGGCAGAGGGAACCCCTTGCTGGTCTAAAAATTCGGTGATATTGTGATCATTAAGAGTGCGTGGACGTCCTCCTGCAGGAATAAAAATATCAGAAGAAACTTTGTGCAGATGAGTTCTGAAAAGGTAGCTGGCCTCACTTCCAGACAGCCATTCTTCTATGAGTTCCCCCTCTTTTTTTCGGTGCAAAAGGGTAGTGACTACATAGGGGCTTTCCTCTTTTTTTACACTGAGATTTAAGAGGAATCCCCCTTCAGAGAGTTTTTTGGGAGGATAGTGGTTGATCGATTTGCCCTCTTGGAACAAAGTGACTAGATAAGAGAGATCAAGTCCTTCAGGATCATAGATCGTTCCAGAGACATCTCTAAGGGCAATTAGTTTTGCAGTTTTTGGAAAATAGCGATAGAGGTTGAGAATCTGGTTTCCTGCCACATCTCCATCAGGTCCACCAGAGATCTTTACG
>JACPWA010000083.1 GCA_016191565.1 Simkania negevensis
AAGTTCATGATTTTTCTCAACTAAAAACACTCACTGAATCCTCTGGACAAACTACTGCGTCCCGACCACAAGCGGGACGCTTTATTTTTTCTTTTCAGCTTCTGCTTTTTCTTTTATCTTAAAAGGACCCATTAAGGAATTTACAGTTCTACAAGAAATAGAACAAAGACGGATCAAAGTATGGGGAAAAGGGGAGGGGTATTTTAGATATTTTATTTGCAATGATGGAGAGAGTTTTTTCCTTTACCTAGATAAGGGGGAAGGAATAAAAATTCTTCAAGAGGGAGAGGTTAGAGAGCTCAAAGTAAAAGAAACGTTTGTTTTTCCTTCTCCGTTGATTTCCTTTCCATGCAATTCTTTAGAAAAAATCAGTTTTGGAGTGACTAAGAAACCTAATTGGGAACAAGTGAAGCGACGTCTTAACCTATCTGAGATCCTTCCTATCTGGTTTGCTTTGGGTCAAACAATCCAAGAGGAGTCTTTTCTTTACGAGGGGACTTTAACTTTACTTAAAAACTGTCATGAGCAACTTAAAAAGAAAGAAAAAGAAAACATTGGCGCTACCTTTCTTGATCTCTTCCTCGCAGGATTTACGGGGATCTTTTCTCCTACCCTTGTGGATAAAGAATACCGAGGATTTGCCCTACCTTCCCCCTCTTTTCACTCTCCTCTTCCTCTACTGGTAGAAGGGGCTAAACTCATTAGGCGTCTTTTTATTGAAAAAGGGGAAGATAAAATCTCCTTATTGCCTTGCCTTCCCCCTGAGCTCCATGCAGGTCGCTTTGTAGGAGCTATCATCTCTCCTAGTTTAACCATGGATTTTGAGTGGTCAAAAAAGAGGCTATGCAAAGTTGTCCTCTATTCTAACGAAAAACAGAAGATAGCTTTTGCTTTTCCAAATGAAATCAAGAGTTTTCGTCTGTATAAAGATAAGAGAGGAGAAAGAAGAAAGGCTGAAGAAACGGTAGTCCTTTCTGAGAAAGGAGTATATGTGTTAGATTGTTTTCAAAAATAGAGGAGAAAGTTATGTCTTTAGCCACAACAGTACAAAGAAGTTGTGATACATGCCAGGCTGAACATCCTAAGAAGGATCCCCTAGGTAAGTTAAAAGTATGTTCGGGATGTAGAGCGGTTTACTATTGTTCTGTAGAATGTCAAAGGTCAGGTTGGGCTGCTCACAAAGGCCTTTGTGAGAAAACAAAGAAAGTGGGATTAGAACTACGCGATGGAGCGGGAATTCCCCTAAGCCAAACAAGTATACGCATAGTGAGTAAAGAATTGTCTACACCTCGTACAGAACAAAGGGCTTTAAACAAGTTAGGTGAAGCTGCTTTCAAAAGTAGTGGTAGCAAAGAAAAAAGAGCTAAACAAACAGGAGGAAGCTCATCTTCTTCTCATGTGGCAGATGGGGTTAAGGGAAGAGAGAAGAATTTAACATCTCTTGCCCTAAAAGATCGGTTGAGAGAGGTTATTCCTCATCTGCAAAAGGAAAAAAACCTCGATCTATCGATCCATTGGATTAAAGCGCAGCTAGAGTTAAGAGTTCATCCTATCCTTTGCTTAGAACTTTCTCGCATCATACGACAGAAAATATGGGGGGCTCCTTGGTCAGCAGCGTGCTTGCCTCTCCTTATTGAGGCAATGGCGTATAAAAGCTTGGGTTTCTTGTTGATTCATACTGATGTTGCTTGCATAGATGACCCAAGTGCAGTAGCTGCTCATGAAATGATGCATATGGCTTATGAGCTTTCTCAAGAGGAGAATGAAAAGATTAAAAAGCTCCAAGCGAAAGAACCTTTGTTAAAAGAAAAGATGCAAGGGCTTCTTAAAGAGAAGCTTGAACGATTATACAAAGAAGAGAGTCTGTTAGCTTCTCCTCTATGGGTGGTTCAACATTGCACGTCGAGGTTTTTTGGTAGAGATCCTTCTAAACCTCAAGCTGAATGGGGAAAGATTCGAAGCGCCCTTTTGGAGAAGTTCTTAAAAGAGGGCTTTGCTCTTGAAGGGAAACATAAGAAAGAACATAAAAAGGAAGAATCTTAGAAAGTGTTTCACAATCTGAAAACGAAGGGCTTTTGAAGACATTTTTTGGTTAATTTGCAGCATCTAGTGCTCCGTTTCAAAAGTTTTTGGTGTTTGGGCTGATGTGAAAGTTCTCGCGGTTTGTCGATAAGATTTTTGAAACGATTGACTTTTCCAAATCCTTTATTCCTCTATCTCTCCTTTTTGCGTAAGGTGAGTTTCTAATTTGAAAGCCATGATGACGAAAGAAGAATATCTCAAGCTCTTAAAAGAAATCACGAGACATAACGAGCTCTATTTCGAGAAAGCGACCCCTGAAATTGCCGATTACGAGTATGACCTTTTAGTAAAAAAGGCAGAGGCTATCGAGCAAAAGCATCCTGAGTGGATTCCTGAAGATACTCCTACTAGGCGATTGGAAGAGAGGGGAGCAAAAGGGTTTCGACAGGTGGAGCATGAGGCGCCCATGCTTTCCCTATCCAATACCTACTCAAAAGAAGAGGTCGCCGATTTTATTAAACGGGTAGACAAGTTGCTTGAGGGAAAAAAGGTCTTCTACTGTGTAGAACTCAAAATAGATGGGGTAGCAGTTTCTGTTAGATATGAAAGGGGAAAGCTGGTGCGGGGGCTTACTCGTGGAGATGGGAAAAAAGGAGATGATATCACCGAAAATATCAAAAGGGTGCACAAGGTCCCCCATCTCATTGAAAGGAAGGATCTCCCTTTAGTGATCGAGGTGCGTGGGGAGGTGTTTATCCCGAAAAAAGAGTTTATCAAAATGAATCGGGAAAGGGAAGAGAAGGGACTTTCCCCATGGGCTAACCCACGCAATGCGGCCGCAGGTTCTCTAAAGCTTCTCGATCCAAGTGAGGTGGCAAAGCGCCATCTTGAGATCGCTTTTTATAGCGTAATTACAAGTTCACCCAAGCTAACCTCCCAAGTAGAAACTCAAGCTTTTTTAAAAGAAAGTAGCCTTCCTGTGGGAGGAGCGCATCATTTTGTTTTATGTAAACATATCGATCAAATTTTTGCCTTTATTGATCAAGTCGAGAAAAGGCGAGAGGAGCTCCCCTTTGAGATCGATGGGGTAGTGATCAAAGTGGATGATCTAAAAGATCAGGAGCTCCTTGGATCGACAGGGAAAAGTCCTCGTTGGGCCGCTGCCTATAAATTCTTTCCCAAGCAAGCAGAAAGCGTCATCGAAGAGATCACTGTACAGGTAGGACGTACCGGGGTGCTCACCCCTGTGGCAGAACTAAAGCCCACCATCTTGGCTGGAAGTACTATTTCTAGGGCAACTCTTCATAATGAGGAGGAGATTATGCGGAAAGATATCCGAATAGGGGACTGGGTACTCATTGAAAAGGGGGGAGACGTTATCCCTAAGGTGGTGGAAGTCATTAAAGCAGCTCGCCCCGAAAACTCTCACCCATGGAGGATGCCAACCCACTGTCCTATTTGCCATTCAAAAGTGGTGCGTGAGGAGGGAGAGGTAGCAGTTCGTTGTCCCCAAGGGAGCAAATGCCTCGGGCAAAACTTGAGAAGACTTACTTTTTTTGCTAGTAAAGATGCGATGGATATCGAGCATCTCGGCCCTGAGGTGATTAAAAAGCTGGTGGAAGAGGGGCTTGTTTCTGAATGTGCTGATCTCTATCGGTTAACCGAAGAAGATCTTTCTTTGCTGGAAGGTTTTAAAGAAAAATCGACTCATAATCTTCTCAGGAGTATTGAAAAATCGAAAAAAACCACCCTTGCCCGTTTTATCCTAGCAATCGGGATTCCTCATGTAGGAGAGGGAAC
>JACPWA010000084.1 GCA_016191565.1 Simkania negevensis
AGCGCTTTTTGCCTCTTTTCACTTATATAGCTTACCTTAATCATTTCCTCAATAGGTTCCATTAAACAAGCTTTTTGCAAACGATCAATAACTTCCTGATAGCCAAGACGCCTCCATTCTTGAACATAGTCTTTTGTTGTGGGTTCTTCTGAGTTTTTAGTGAAAATCGAACCTTTTGGTTGAAGATCTGCTTCTAACAAAGAACTATTCTCTATGCCCAATGCAGAAGGGTTGTCATAAAAAGGAGCTAAATATATCCCTTTTGTTGAGCGGATAAAACCGAGATTTCGACCATGTCGATCATGATTTCCTATTAGGCTATCAACTAAAGTGAGATAAGCAAAATTTTCTTGCTCAGTACGTCTGCCTGTTTTTTCTCCGATAATATTGATTAAAGTCTCGCAATCATATCTCATTTCAGCTTCGATAAAGTGATAAAAATGATCAAGGTTAGCCCTCATTACGCCAGACATAAAATTCTTTGTTACAAAACAGATTTGTTTTTTAGGAAAACGGATCAAATAATAGCTTGGAATTTCTACCTTTAAATGCTCATAAATTTGATTACACAAAAACTCTGTAGCCGGTAATTCAGGATATCCAACTTGCTGCACTTTTAAGATATGGCTGATTCCGCTAAGGTTAGAGGAATATTTGCGAAATTTACCATGAAAGAAACTCGAATTTACTGCTTGTCTATGCAAAGCTGCTTGGGATTGCGATCTAATTGCAATGTCAGAAAATTGCTCTAGCCTGTCTAAACCAAACCACTTTTTGAAGCATGCTTTGTGCAATCCGTAATGAGCTTCTTCTTTTGTCACAGTCTTCCGACATTTGAAACATTCCAAGTTCATATTGTACCTCTTTCTTTCATCATATAATCGACACAAATTTGCGTCAACATAAATACGACACAAATTTGTGTCATAATTAATACGACACAAATTTGCGTCAATTCAAGAAGTGCAAACAAAAAACTTCTAGATTCCTAATTCTCTAGAAAGCTAAAATGGCCTCTATGAACTGGCTTCAAAAGTATCAAACAGTTTTTTTTGATTTTGATGGACTCCTCGTCAATACAGAGCAGCTTCACTATCAGGCCTACAAAAAGGCGATTGCCGCTCAAGGGGAAACTCTCACCTGGGATTTTCCTACCTTTGCTTCAATAGCCCATCGAAGTGCTACTGGACTTCGAGAGCTTATTACTAAGCAATTCCCTCTCCTTATAGAAAGGTTGGGTTGGCAAGAGTTTTATCAAGAAAAAACGAAATCTTACTTAGCTCTTCTTAAGTCAGGGGGGCTTAAGCTGATGCCTGGCGCTTCTCGCATCCTCTCTCTTGTACAAAAAAAGGGACTTTCCCATTGTGTGGTTACCAATTCTACGCGGCAGCAGGTGGAAATGATCAAAACCAATCTCCCTCTTCTTTGTCAAATTCCCCACTGGATTACCCGAGAAGATTATGCAAGTCCTAAGCCTGCTCCTGACGGCTACCTCAAAGCAATTGATCTTTTCAATGGAAGGGTAGGAAGTAGAATCGGCTTTGAAGACTCTCTTAGGGGGATTGATTCTCTTAAAGGAGCGGGGATCACCCCCGTTCTTATTTGCTTTCCCGATCATCCTCAAATGAAAGATGTCGAAAAGCAGCTTTTCTATTTCCCCTCTTTTGATGAATTCCTAGAGCGATTTCATTAGTGCTCCAGTTAGCTTTCCAACTTGTGGCGAAGGGTTTTTACACTGATTCCCAAAGCTGCAGCAGCTTTGCTTTTGTTAAAATGATGTGTTTTTAGCATCTCTTCGATGCAAAGCCTTTCTACTTCCTTTAGTGTTTTTCCCTGAAGAGGCGATGGTTTATCCCCTTTAACAAGAAACGTTTTCTGAAAATGAAGATCCTCTTTAGCAATGATTTCACCCTCATGCATAATCACACAGTGTTCGATCACATTTTTTAGCTCCCTGATATTTCCTGGCCAAGGATATTCAAGAAGAGTTTTTTTTGCCTCTTCTGAAAGTATCTTTTTCATAATGTGATCTCGGCCCATTATTTCCTCTAAAAAATAGGCCGCAAGGGGGAGAATATCCTCTTTCCGCTCTCTTAAGGGAGGAAGATGAAGAGGGAGGACTCCAAGACGGTAATAGAGATCACTCCGAAACTGTTTATGAGCAATCGCCTCTTTCATTTCCCGATTCGAGGTAGAGATGAGCCGGACATCAACCTGAATCGCTTCTGATCCGCCAAGGCGCTCAAATTGCATCTCCTGAACCACCCGAAGGAGCTTTGCTTGCAAAGAGGGAGGAATTTCTGTAACCTCATCGAGAAGAAGTGTCCCTTTGTCTGCCCTCTCAAATCTTCCCTCCCTTCTGCTATGAGCCCCTGTAAAAGCCCCTTTCTCATGACCAAAAAACTCTGATTCGATTAGTGTATCAGGAAAAGCGGCGCAATTGACTTTGATAAAGGGAGCTACTGCCCTTTTGGAAAGAGCGTGTATAGAAGAGGCAATGACCTCTTTACCAGTCCCCGATTCCCCTGAGATAAACACATTGGAATGACTCTTTGCCATTTTCTCAAGCTGATGTAGAACCTCTTTCATCTGAGGGCTTTTGGCAATCACCGTGGGAAGGAGGATCTGCTTCCTTGAAAATCGTTGAAAAATTTCTTCCAGTTCTCTTTGTTCAAATGGCTTATGTAATATCGCTTGCACATTGCTAAGAGGGAATGAGACCATTTCTGCTAAGAAAATAAGAGGGACTTTTTCAGGCCTTCGTTTAAATTGATCTAGAAGCTGGATCCCTTGCAGATCGCTAAAAATTAGATCAAAAGAGTAGCTTTGCAAGTAGATCAGAGCATTTTTAGCATCGATCGCAGCAAAAGTCTGCCCCCTTTTCTCCTTGAGCAGCTTGAGTAAAAGCTCCCGATCACGAGCTTTTTTTTCTATGATCAAAATATTCATGCTGAAACTAAGAGGCGATTTTCCCCTTCCCTCTTCCTTCGAGATATAAGGCTCGAAGTTTTTTTTCAATCTCCGATATGATAGGAAAGCAAAGTAGGACTACCCCCTAGGATGCTAAAGCAATGCTTTTAAACAGTTTTCTTCTTTTCCTCCTTCCTGCTTTTTTCTTTGGCTGTAGCGGCCTCGAACAGTCTGAGC
>JACPWA010000042.1 GCA_016191565.1 Simkania negevensis
CTTCCGATCAGTCATCTTTCCCTCTATAATCTGACCATTGAGCCACATACCGCTTTTCATAAAAGGAGACAAGAAATCTTAAAGGCGCAGCCAAAGGAAAAAGAAGCAGTTAACATGCTACAGAAAAGCTGTGAGGCAATTGAAAAAGCGGGTTTAAACCGCTATGAAATCTCCGCTTTTGCTAAAAAAGGGAGAGAATCGATTCATAATACCGGCTATTGGAGCTTTCGCCCTTTTTTAGGACTCGGCCCTTCTGCCTATAGCTTTTATGAAGGAAGGCGGTTTCGCAATATTGCCCACCTAAAAAAATGGGCACAAGCTCTAGAAGAAAAAACCTCTCCTATTGATTTTGAAGAAAAGCTCTCCTACCCTGCAGATATTTTGGAGCGGCTAGCTATTGGACTAAGGCTTTTTACAGGGGTAGATCTAAGTACTTTCCCTCCCCTCCCTCTCTCTTTTCCAGAAATGGAAAAGAAACTCCAAAAGGAGGGATTTTTAGAAAAAGAAGGCTCGCATCTTTTTCTCTCCAAAAAAGGGCGCCTTTTTTACGACTCAGTAGCAGAAGAGCTGATCAGCCTATACCTTTGAACCCGCATTGAGCAGATGATATAAGGTTATGTTTATTCGCTCATCTGATCTGCTCAATGTGGGTTTAAACTTTCCTGTTTTTAGTCTTTGTTAAGCTAGTGCTCCATTTCAAAAGTTTTTGACGTTTGGGCTGATGTGAAAGCTCCCGCGGTTTGCCGATCGTAAAGCTAGCTGTATTAATTCAATACAGCGTGCTTTATGATCGACAAGCCCCGGGGCTTTGACACAGCCGAAACATTAAAAACTTTTGAAATGGAGCACTAGTGCTGCTTCTCAAATACAGCGCTGGCTTATTTCTTCAGCTCTTGGGGAAAAGGAACTTAAGTCCAAGTTGGTAAATCAGAGCTGAGGTGTGTTTATGCACTTTTGAATAAAAATCTCTAGAAGAAGAACTATTTTCCTCTTCCACATCCACTGCTCCCAATAATTTGCCAAGTTTTGAGACCAGATCCCCCCGAGATACGATCCACTTTAAAGGAGGTTTATCTGCTGCAGGGAGATTTTTCCATTCTTCAAATAGGTCTTCAGACACTCCAGGAGAGTTAAAAGCATAAGAAGGGTAAGCTGGATCTTTGTTGATATACCGATGCTCTTTAATCAGAGTATAAGCAACAAAGATCCCTCCTAAACTATGACCGATCACTTTTGGGTACGTCCCTTCTTTTGCCTTTTCTTTTAGCCAGGTTTGCAGCTGGCTTTTAGCAGCTTCAAAGATAGTTCGCCCTGGCCCTGATGGATCGAGATCGCTAATTAGCGAAGCACGTCCCTCTTCAGTAAGAAGAGAAAAATCAGTCCCTCGAAAAAGGAGAAGGGGAGGCTGCTTTTCCTCATTAAGACAGATGAGGCCGAAAGCACTCATTTTATTCCAAAGGTCAAATACATGCTCTACTTTATAGATTCCTAGAAGGAGATTGCCTTTTTGATCGACAGTCGGCATGGGGATCACTTGCTCTTCTTTTAGTTGTCGATAGGCGAGCACCTTTGAAAGGAGCTCAGCAGTGATTAGCTCCACACACCTTAGGTCTTGGATCTCCTCGTAAACACATTTTAATAGCCTGCAAGTCTCTTCAAAATCTTCGATTTCCCCAGTCACATTACAAATAATTCCTTTAGAGGCAGCATTTCTTCTATATTCATTTGCAAATTGGTAAAGCATTTCTGATTCATGATAGAGAATAAGAGGGCTTTTTCCTTTTCTTAATGCATAACATCGAGAAGGGTATTTAAATACCCAGGAGAGAAAGAGTTCCCAGTATCTAAAACTATGAGTAGAAAGAGAAAACATGGCTGAAATTATAGCGTCTATTGGCCCTTTAAAGAAGCTCTTATTGAAGGATAGAAGCTTAAGGTAATTCCTGTCAAATGAAGCTTTAATTTTTTTTATCTTGTTTTACGTACTTTTTATGTGCTAATAGTTATCAATTATTTGCTTTGAATCTTCTTAGTGCTGTTTAAACTTAATCTTTATCTTTTGGACTTTCTGTTTTTATATTTTAGTTTCTTTAACACAAATATAATTATTAGTAGCATGGAAAATCATCACATGAGGATAGATTTCCTTCCAGGAGAGATAGGAATATTCCTCATTCACTCCGATGAGCACAGCATCTCCCTTTTTAAGTTCGCTCAAGATAGAAAGATCATCAGAAGAGACATGCCATAAAGTCTCTCCCAGAGTGCGATTAAAAAGTGTTATTTTTCCTTCATGTACATCGATATGTTGAACGAGCTGAGTATAAGGATGCTTAATATTTTGTACTTTATCCATTTTATCAGGCCCAGCGGAATATTCTGCGGTAACTATTGCATTGAGTGTCATATTCTTTAGGATGACATGGGTAAACTTATGATGCTTTTTTTGTCCCCAGATCCTATCGCTAAGGTAAGTTTTCCAACTTAACGGTTTAGGAGAAATCCGAATAAGATCTTTTTCTCTCCAATTTTTCGCTACTTCTTCATCTGCTGGAATGATTGTAAAAACAGATCCCTCTTCAAGATTTAACCGTTTTCCTGTTGGGTGTATCCCCATTAAAATATGATCTTCTCGGTCATGTAATTGAAAATTATAGTAGGGATTGTGAGAATGAAAGGAAGGTTGAGCTACGTAGTGTCTATCGCTGTAAAGATTA
>JACPWA010000043.1 GCA_016191565.1 Simkania negevensis
AAAGGATCAAAATCACGAAAAGATCGTTGATAACGAGCAAACTGAACTCAAAACTCAGGTTAATACTAAATGTAAGAAATAAAATGGCGGAGGAGGTGGGATTCGAACCCACGATACGTTTATGGCGTATACACGCTTTCCAAGCGTGCTCCTTCAGCCGCTCGGACACTCCTCCAAAAATTTCAATAATCAATAAATAGTGCAATTTTACCAGATTATAGTATAAAATAGCTCAAGATATCATTAAATACTAGACGAGCTTTACCCTCCTGCAGTTAAGATGAAAAAAATTATTTTAGCTCTCCTCCCCCTCGTCCTTCTCATCGGATGCATTAAAAAAGGAGAAAAACAAAAAACAATGCCCCTTGTAGTAGTGAGCGTTCCTCCCTACATTGAACTAGTAGAAAAAATTGCACAGGGAAAAGTAAGGGTTGTATCCGCTATTTCTCTTAATTTTAACCCCCATCTTTTCGAGATTACACCACGAGAAATGGTTACAATTGAAAAGGCAGACCTGTGGATTGGCGTGGGAGAAGGGTATGAAGCTCTACTCCTTCCTACTTTCAAAAAAAAGGGCACCGCGATCGTAAAATTACAGGAAGAGGTTGATCTAAGAGAAGAAGCTGGAAAGCATTTCTGCCATGATCACGGACATCATCATGAGCATGGAGACCAACATGGGCATATGCAAGAAGAAAAAGATCTCCATTTCTACTTAAGCCCAAAAAGACTTAAGCTCCAGGCAAAACTCATTAAAGAAGCGCTCGTCAAACTTACTCCTGAAGAAGAGCCTTTCTATGAAAAGAACCTGACAGATCTTTTGCAAGAAATTGATGCTCTTGACCGCGAAATTGCCATCCTTCTTGCCCCTTATAAAAACAGTGTGATTCTTGTTTCCCACCCTGCCTTCGGCTATTTTTGCGACGATTACTCCCTTGTCCAGATTCCAATCGAATCAGAGGGGAAAAGCCCCCTTCCTAAAGAGCTCATAAAGACAGTGGCCTTATTAGAAAAAAGTGGAGTCCGTTCTGTATTTATTCAACCTCAATTTGATAATAAAGGAGCTCTTCTCATTGCCAAAGAATTTCAACTTGCTGTACATATGATAGATCCATTGGACGAAAAACTACTAAAAAATTTAAAAGAGATAGCGCTCCTGATTGCACAGCAGAACTAATACCGAACATCACTAAAAATGGTAATTTTTAGTGATGTTCGGTATGAGAAGATGCTTCACAAGGCGCAAGGGAAGGGTTTTTGAAAGCATTTTCTGCTAATTTTTTAATTGACCGATATATTTTAGAATTTTGAAAGGCCCTCTAAACCTTGAGATATGTATGCCCCCTGTAGTTCTCTTCGATACCGTTTCCTTTGATCATGAGAAAAATCCTGTCCTAACAGAAGTCAGCTTTAGTATAAGTAGAGGGGAGTTTGTAGGGGTGATTGGCCCTAATGGAGGGGGCAAAACAACCGCACTGAAATTAATGATGGGCTTTCTTAAACCCAAAAAGGGGAAAGTCCTCCTCTTTGACTCCCTTCCTAAAGAGGGGAGAAAAAGGATCGGATATGTTCCTCAAATGATGGAACTCGATAAAGCATTTCCCATTTCGGTCGAGGAAGTGGTACTAACAGGTCTTCTCTCAAAAGTGAAATGGTGGGGTAGTCTTCCTAAAGAAGAAAGAAAAAAGATGGATCTGATCCTAGAAGAGATGGGGATTGCCTTTCTCCGCCATTTTCCTTTTGGCTCCCTATCTGGAGGACAGATTCAAAAAGTGCTCATCGCTAGAGCCCTAGTTTCTCAGCCCGATCTTCTCCTTCTCGATGAGGCAACGGTGCATATCGACCCCCATTCTGAAGAGCAGATCTTTGAACTTCTAAAAAACCTCAAAGGGAAACCCACTATTCTCATTGTCAGCCACAACTTTGAGGCAATTATGAAACATACAGAGCGGGTTCTCCTCTTTCAAAAAGAGGTCTCCTCTTTAAGTCTTCTTATCGGCTCCTACGTGGTGGTAAAGCGGATCCTTTTTATCAGTGGAAGCATTGCCCACTCAGTAGTAGGGGGCCTCGGAATAGCCCTCTATCTCCATCGGGTCTACCAGATTCATTGGTTGAGACCTCTGCATGGAGCCCTCATTGCTGCTATCCTCTCTGCTATCCTCATTGGCGCTATTCGTCTCTACTATAAGCAAAGAGAGGACACCGTGATTGCCTCCATCTGGGCTTTTGGGATGTCTTTAGGGGTGATTTTTATCTCTCTTACCCCTGGTTATAACGTAGAGATGATGACGTATCTTTTTGGCAATATCCTTTGGACCTCTAGCACTGATCTTTGGATGTTAATTGGCCTTGACTTCATCGTCTTGGGGGCAGCGCTTCTTTTACACCGCCGCTTTCTTGCAATCTGTTTCGATGAGACACAAGCCACTTTGCAGGGACAGTCGGTCTCTGCTCTTACCTTTCTCCTTCTTTCACTAGTGGCCATAACCATTGTTCTCTTGATTCAGGTAGTAGGAGCAATCCTTGTCATTGCTATCCTCTCTCTTCCTCCTGCTATTGCCGGCAGCTATACCAGATCGCTTGGAAAAATGATGATATTTGCTGTCTTCTTGGGAATTCTGTTTACTTTTCTAGGGCTTTCTCTCTCTTTTTCTCTCAACTGGCCTCCAGGCGCAACAATTGCCTTTGTCGCAACTTCTCTCTACTTTCTAAATTTATTTAGAAAGAAAAAATAAAAAAAATTGACCTTTTTTTTTATTTTAGAGAAAATCCAAGAAAACTTTTACCCTCTTATGAGAAAGAATTTCAAGACTTTTCTTTTCCTGTTGCTGCTTACTCTTTCAAAGATCTATGGAGATAGCTTTAGCTGGAGCCTTCCAGCTACAAATCTCTTTCCTCCTATTCCTGCTAGTCATGAAATCTTTGATTTGCGGCTTTCTATAGATCCCTCCGGAGATGGCATAGCTATTTGGATAGATCAAACCTCTCCCTCTGTCAGCGTCACTCGAGCAGCCAGTTATCATCATGCAACTAATAGTTGGGATCCTCCTGTTACAATCTCAGATCCCTTATCTGTAACAAGTAGTTGTCAGGTAAGTGTAGACTCCTCTGGAGATGCGATCGCTCTTTGGTTTTCTGCATCTCCAGCACCATTCATCGCAACCGCGCGTACCTATAATAAGGCTACTGGGCAGTGGCGCAATGATACTACTGCACTATCTAGTGCTAGCAGTGGATTCACAGGCATTAATAATTGTCAAATTGGCACAGATGCTCTTGGCAACGGCATTGCCATATGGGAAGAACTCCTCCCTCCCTCTACTATTCAAGTAGTTCAAAGTGCTAATTATAACAAAGCTACCCAAACCTGGTCCCCCCTCCCTTCCTCTCCCTCTTTTCCTCGTTACCTTACACCGACAAATTCATACGTAGCAACTAATAGTTCACTTAGCATTAATGCTAAGGGAGATGCAGTGGCTATTTGGTCTAATAATGCTTCTGGCAATTATTCGATCGAAGCTACAGTTTATACTAAAGCAACCAATACATGGTCGGCTCCTACCCAGGTAAAGCTCATCAATGGGCCTCTTAGTTCAGACCCTTCTCCTCAAATTGCCATAGACGCCGCAGGAAATGCTCTTGCTGTGTGGAGAAATCATATTACAGATACCATTGAAGAGAGCACCTATACAAGAGCTTTGAATACCTGGTCGAGTATTAATACCCTCTCCTCTGCTGGAGGTACTCCTGTAGGTGTACAAGTCGCTGTAAATGAAGCAGGAAATGGAGTAGCAGTATGGCAGCAAACGATAGCCGGTACTTCTACCATTCAAAGCTCTCAGTATAACAAATCAACTAACATGTGGTCCTCTCCCAGCCTTCAACTCTCAGATCCATTAGAAAGCCTTAGTCCTCAAGTAGCAATTGATCCTGCAGGGAACATTGTGGCTGTATGGCAAGAAGTAAGTGGAGGCATCCCTGTAATCAACGCAGCTAATTTTAACTCAGAAACACTAAGCTGGAGTGCTCCCCAAGGCCTCTCCTTTTCCGGTATAGGTCAAGCCGGATTAATTCCGGTAGTAAAGATGGGAAATGTGGGCATTGTTCTTGCCATATGGGCGCAAAGCGATACCAGCGCATCGACAATAACTGTTCAATCTGCAGCAAGTATCTTAGTTCCTCCACCTCCTTCTAATTTAAGTGGATACCAAAAATTTAACCGTTTTCCAACGCAAAGTGAATTTTTTAACCAACTCCAATGGTCTCCTAGTTCTTCCTCTCTTTTAGACCATTATAACATCTTTCGAAACGGGGTTTTCATTGGATCTACCCCTTCTTCAAAACCCAAATTCAGAGACCATAACCGGGTGCCTGGCACCTCTGACACCTACTCAGTAACTGCTGTAAATACCCTAGGAGCATCCAGCACTCCAATCACTATCACTATCCCGTAAATTCGTGCTGCTTCCCAGAAACTCGTCACCCTGAGACTTAACGGCAAGCTCCTACAGTTCACCAATCGTAAATGGGCTAGTATTAACACCAGCTCGGCTTTAAAGCTAAAGAGCACGAGAGCTATCTTTCTTTCTGAAATTTCTCACAATGCAGCAAATTTGATGGTTCGCGATACATAAAAAGTCGACAATTGAGTAAAACCTAAATTAAGAACCTCCTAAAGCTTATGCGACTTTTATCCTTTTTTCTTTTCCTTACTGCCTTAATAACTCTAAGGGCCTATGCGGCAGGGCCTCTTATCGAAGGGAAGATAGGCTATTTTCAGCCTGCCTCAGGAATCTTAAAAGAAATCTACGGAAAAGGATGGACTAATTACCAGTTTGAAATCTCTCAGGGACTTTCAAAAAGCCAACGGGGCTGGAAAAATATTTATCTATGGGGAAGTGTCAACTATGTCACAAAAACAGGTCGTTCTCTGGGAGGCCATGATAAGACAAATATCAGGATCCTTCCCTTAAGCGCTGGTTTTAAACTTGTCTGTCCTCTCATGAGTTCTTTAGATATGTACTTCTCCGGAGGCGCTCGCTATTTTTTTCTCTATATCGACAATGAGGTCGATTTTGTGCTAAAAAAAGTGAGAAATAATGGGTTAGGAGGGGTATTTAGCATCGGGACTCTTATCCATCCCCGTCCCCACTTTTTTATCGATCTTTTTGCCGACTATTCAATAAAAGAATTTAATTTTCATAAGGAACGGCCTACAGTAAAACGGTATAAGCTGCAAGTAGGTGGACTGACAGTTGGTGCTGGGATCGGTGTGAATTTCTAAACGTATTGACTCTTGACAAAGAGAGATATTTCCATTACTATTCTGTCTTTCCCTTTTCTTTAAGTGGAAACTTTGGGTTAGAATCTAGGAGGTCACGTGATGTATGCTATTATCCAAACAGGTGGAAAACAATATCGGGTCGAGCAGGGAGATGTGATTGAAGTGGAACTCCTAGAGGAAAGCTCTGGACCTGTTGAGTTTAAAGAAATTTTATTCTTATCAGATGGAAACGAAATCAAAATAGGAACTCCTCATCTCACCTCCTGTCTAGTAAAGGGAGAAGTGATTGGATTAGAAAAAGCTCCTAAGATTTTCTCTTTTAAGTATAAAAGAAGAAAAAATTGCCGAAAGAAAATCGGTCATCGGCAAAAATATGCAAAAGTAAAAATCACAGAGATTATTAAAAAATAAAGGGATTTTTCATGGCACATAAGAAAGGACAAGGATCAACTCGGAATGGCAGAGATTCCATCGGAAGGCGGCTAGGAGTCAAAGCGACTCATGGCCAAGCTGTCCAAACAGGGAGTATTCTCGTTCGACAAAGGGGCACTAAGTGGCATCCTGCAAAAAATGTGTGCCGGGGAAGAGATGATACCCTCTTTGCGCTAATCGATGGAATAGTTCACTTTAAAAAAAGTAAGCGAACCCTCGTCTCTGTCCTACCTAATTAGTTGATATCGTGTTTACAGATACAAAAAAAATCAAGTTCGTGGCCGGTCATGGTGGCCACGGTGTTGTTGCTTGGAGACGGGAAAAATTCATCCCCAAAGGAGGGCCCAATGGAGGGAACGGGGGGATGGGCGGTTCCGTACACATCTCTGCTGATGAAAACCTTTTTTCTTTAGATCATCTCCGAAATAAAAGACTACTTAGCGCTGAAAATGGGGCATGTGGAGGGAGCAATAATAGGCAAGGAAGAAAAGGGGAAGATCTCCTTCTCAAGGTTCCTTGTGGAACTCTGCTGCGTGATCCTGAAACAGGGGAAATCTTATACGATCTTAAAGAAATAGGGGAAGAGATCCTCCTTTGTCAGGGAGGTAAAGGAGGGCTCGGAAATGCTTTTTTTAAAGCACCTACTAATCGGGCTCCTACTAGATGCACTCCAGGGAAAGAGGGGGAAGTAAAGGAGATCCTTCTTGAATTGAAATTGATTGCTGATGTAGGACTGGTGGGGCTCCCTAATGCTGGAAAATCGAGTCTCCTTTCTAAAATCTCCCATGCTAAAGTAAAGATTGGCAACTACCCCTTTACAACCCTTACTCCCAACATCTGTGTTCTACAGTTTGATGATTTTTCCCGCCTTACTTTAGCCGACATCCCTGGTATTATTGAAAAAGCTCATGAAAATAAGGGGCTTGGCCTCTCCTTTTTAAGACATATTGAAAGAGCGGGAACTCTTATCTATGTGATCGATCTTTCTAGTGAAAGCCCCCTCGGTGATTTCAAAATACTTCGCGCAGAGATTAGAGCCTACTCTGAAGAAACCTACCAAAAGCCTTTCCTGGTAGCTTTGAATAAAATCGACCTTGATGAAAGTCCTGCAAAAGAAGAGGAGTTTCGAAAGACTTTTCATTTAGATTCTTCCCTTCTCTGTCCTGTTTCAGCTCTTACCGGCGAAGGACTTTCCTCTTTCGTCGAAAAAATGCGCCATCTGGCACAAAGAGATCACATCCTATATAAATAGCTTCCTTGTAGTTTATACTAAATGTAAGAAATAAAATGACTAAAGTGGATCGCCTCACATGCCACCTTCGAGAGATCTTTTCTCGCTAATGTTTAAAAACATAAGCTTCGAAAAAGATCTCTCAAACTTGTCACGTTATTCGAACCAATTTAGGATTTTTATTTTTTACATTTAGTATTACTCCTTTTCCGGTTAAGAAAAGGATATGAAACCCATCCTAAGAAAGTGTCTCAAA
>JACPWA010000008.1 GCA_016191565.1 Simkania negevensis
ATGGCAAAAATCGTTGTTTTGGCAAATACATGGAGTTTCGAAAGGAGTCTATTGTCTTTTAATTAGAGGATATTCCTCAATAGCACTTTCTTTTCGCTCAGAAATCAAAGAGGGAAGGTCGATTTTAAATCCCTCAATAAATTTTTTACCCCACCCCTTTTTCTCCATAGGAGAAGAAGTCTTTTCCAAAGAGAGTAAAAACCCTTGGGGCTTTTCAAAAAAAAGGATTACAGAATCAGAACTATTCTTTTCTTCTAAAAATATCTTTAATGATTCAAGGCTTGAAATCATTCCTTTTTCTAATCATTCTGCAAAAATTGTTTTACGACTGAGCGTTGTCACATAAGGAAGATTACTTCCCTCCTTTCCTTTCTGGCAGGCAAAGATCCCATTTCCTAATTGTAAACGAGAAGAAGTACTCTTTAGGAAAGGTGAGGGAAATTCACCCATAGGCAAGAAGAAAAGATCTGCATGCGCTTTTTCTAGCGCTTCCACACACTCATGAAGAAATAACTCCTTTTCCAAAATGGCCCTATCTTCTGTTACGAGAAGAAAAGAGGGGGTATGTCGTTTCGGTAGAGCTATTTTTGAAAATAAGCTTTTAAAATCGCTCTCTGGATATTCAGATTCAAGGAGAAACAAGACAGAAGGAAATTCTTTTTGCACGTGAAGGTACCCTCTTTCTATTTCTGCGTCGCTTGACCGATAAAGAACAAAAATCTGGTGGAGATCTTTAAGATGTTTAGAAAAAGACTCTAAACAAGCATAGAGCTCAAGAGGATGATCCTCAGAAAAAATCAAAAGATCTGATTGAAAAGAAGAAAGCAAGCGGGAAGTATCTTCAAGGCTTAAATAGGAAAGAGGGGTGCGCATCGGTCTTGCTTGAAGATAATTTTCGATGTTACGAACAAGATCTAAAGAAGAAAGTGCTCTGCTTTTATTCTCCTCGTCAATTACAGAAAGAATTTCCTCCATTGCAAAGAGATGGGAAGCAGCCATATCCATCATGGGAAGAAAAAGGGCACTCTCTCCCCGCTCTTTAAAAAATTCTCCCTGATAGAGGAGATCCTCTAGTTTAATTTCTTGAAACATCCCCGCGTAAAAAGTTTTTAAGGAGGGAAGCTGAAAAAATCTCTCTTTTCTCCATTTTTTTTCTGCAAGTTCCTCATCAGAAAAAAGCTTTTTCTCTACTTTTTGATAATCTGGATGAAACAGGGTCTGCCCATAAGCAACCCAAACCTCCGGATTCGCATAGGCGCAGTGGAGGTGATCTAAAACATTTTCATGAAGAAGAAATTCATTTTCTTTAAGAAGGATAACGATATCGCTTCGCTTAAGACGATGAACCTCTTCATAGAGGATTTCAATCTCTGGACGCTTTTTTTCTTCCCTCTTCAATAGAACCTTGTCTTTTTTCCCTTCCTTAGCAAGAAAGCCTTCTACCTTTTGATAGGTGTCATCTGTAGAGCCATTATCAATATAAACGAGGCGGTAATGCGGATAAGTTTGGGTAAAAATCGAACAAAGGGCTCTTTCACAAAGAGCCGCATGGTTATGTCCAATAAGAAAAATAACAAAAGAATGTTCTTTCTTTACAGGATGAACCTCCCCTAGCTTTTTTTGAACGTTAAACTGAGGAGAAGGGATTCTTCGCACTATACTAAAAGAAGGAAGGGGATAAGCAGTGGGAAGAAAAAAGAAAGAGACAAGAAGAAGAAAAACCAAAGAAAGGAAAAACCATCGCTTTTTCATTTTTACCTCAAAGCTAGTGCTCTGTAAACTTAATTTTTGCCATTTGGGTTGCGTCAAAGCTCCGACGCTTGCCAATCGTAAATGGACTTGTATTTAGTTATACCATTTATCAAAAATAACTTTGTATTTCAGCTGCGTCAAAGCTGCCGGGATTTAGCGATCGTAAGTTGAGTAGTATTAATTCAATACAACCAAACTTACGATCGCTGAATCGCGGCGCTTTCACGCGCTCAAATGCAAAGTTATTTCTGATAAATGGTATTTTAATATGAGCCCATTTACGATCGGCAAACGGCGGGAACTTTCACGTCAGCCGAAATACCAAAAATTAAGTTTACAGAGCGCTAGAGCGATACCGATACTTGGGTGATTTGTAAAGATTGCTGTTCGACCTCTTACCACTTCTCGCAGCAAAACCTTATTACATAAATTTTTTTACCTTTCATCCACGTCTAGTATAGCGGTATAGCTTATAACTTTTTTAAAAGTTTTTAGCAATACGTGGAGCACAATGGAAAGATAAAGTTTCCAATCTACACTACATGTAAAAAATAAAATTACTAAATTGATTTAAATAACGTAGTAAATTTGAAAGATCTTTTCGAAGCTTATGCTTTTAAACATTAGCGAGAAAAGATCTCTCGAAGGTGGCATGCTCAAGCGATCCACTTTAGTCATTTTATTTTTACATTTAGTATTAGCTTGCGAAAAGGAAACTAGAGGTGCTAGAGTTGGCAATAGACTGCTTGTGTAACTTAGTTTGTTCGAAAAAATCGATGATCTCTTTGTGCTTTTGTTTTTTTGTTACGAGACATACCCAGATGGGATAGGTGGCGTAACAAAAAAAGTCCAAAGAAAGAACGGTTTTAGCGAATAAAAGGAGGCTTAAGCAAGAAGTCTAATTATTGTGGTCTATATTCCTCAAGATACAGATGCATTAGATTATGGACATCAAAGAAAACGAAACAGTTTGGACACAGTTTTTGGCTTTTTTGCAAAAAAGATGCAGCGCTGTGGAATATGCGAATTGGATTGAACCGATTCAACTCCTTTCTATTTCTAATGAGCACCTTTGCTTAGAAGTGCCTAATATCTTTGTACAAGAGTATCTCCTCGATAATTATAAAGAAGCTCTTCTCTCTTTTTTCCCAACAAGCTCTAAAGAGGGACCTAAGATTAGCTTTGAAATTAAAGAAGGAAAAAAGGAGGGAGCAAAAAAAATCTCCATCCCTTTTCAAGATCGATCTCCTTCCCATGAGGAGGGAAAACAGGAAGAGATAAAGCTCAATATAAACTACACCTTTGAGAATTTTATCGAAGGAGCTTCCAATCAATTCATTAAATCAGCAGCTCTTGGTGTTGCTTCAAGGCCAGGAAAATCATACAATCCCTTCTTCATTCATGGAGGTGTAGGACTGGGAAAAACCCATCTTCTCCACGCGATCGCTCATTATGCTAAAGAGCATCATAAAAAACTGCGCTTCCAATGCATCACTACAGAAGGATTTATCAATGACCTAGTGTTCCATCTGCGAAATAAGTCGATCGATAAAATGAAAAAGTTTTATCGCAGCCTTGATCTTCTTCTTGTTGACGATATCCAATTTCTTCAAAGCCGCTTGAATTTTGAGGAAGAGTTTTGTAACACTTTCGAAGCACTTATTCATCAAAGCAAACAAATTGTGATTACAAGTGATAAACCCCCAGGAAAGCTTCACCTTTCTGAGCGGATGATCGCCCGAATGGAATGGGGGCTGGTAGCTCATATCGGTACCCCCGACCTAGAAACAAGGGTAGCTATTTTGCAACATAAAGCAGAACAAAAAGGGCTTAAACTTACCCATAAAGTGGCTTTTTATATAGCAGAGCATATTTACAATAACGTGCGGCAGCTCGAAGGAGCTGTAAATCGGCTAGGTGCCTATTGTCGGATGATGAGTCTAGAAGCCACTCAAGAGGTAGTGGAATCTACTTTGCGAGAGATGTTTCAACCTCCCCATTCTAATGTTTCTCTCGATAAGATTTTGCAAAGTGTCGCTTCCATGTACAATGTTAGGGAAAGCGAGCTTAAAGGAGACTCAAGAGAGAAAAAGATCGCTTTCCCTAGGCACATTGCCATGTATCTCGCCAAAGAGCTTCTCGGGGAATCTCTCACCAAAATTGCCTCTGCCTTCGGAGGCAAAAAACACTCTACCCTCTTTCACGCTTGGAAAAAGATCTCAAAAGAGCTTGAGAAGGATGAAACGCTACGCCGCCGCATTGAAATGACCAGACAAAATATAGAATCATAATAAAAGATACTACTTGACATAAATATAACAAAATATTACAATGTTTAATAAAAAAGAAAGATTAAAAAATTAAGGAGGATATTCATGTCTTCAGAAGTCACTAATAATACACCGGAGGACTTGTCAAGAGCAAATTCAACAAATATCTTGCAACAAGAACCTAACATTAGAGACATGCAAGGGCAAGAAGCAGTCAATTCAGATACTCCCGTTAATGATTTACAAAAAAGTGGAAACCGTTCTACACAAAGAAAATTTATTGCAGAAGCTTCTTTTCCTAAAATTAATCCACCTGATCTACATACACTTCAAGATTTCAATAAGCTAAGAGATCGCGATGGGAAAACAGAGAGCGCAATTGAAAAACCACTGGTAAGAATAAGCGAAGCTAATGTCCAAGGTCACATTCAACAGGGCTCTAAGCAACTAGAAGCAGAAAAGGATAAAGAATCATCGCCCAAAGATGGTCATGAGATAGCAGCACCCCTCCTTCGGCAAGAAGCCGCAATTAAAGCAATGGACGATGTAAACCAAGCTCTTGACAAGGCAGTTCAATCTATCAAAGGTGTTAAGGACACGGCAGAGCCTCTCCTTCGACAGGAAGGCGCAGTTAAAGCAATAGATGATGCAAGCCAAACTCCTAACAAGGCAATTCACACTGCCAAAGATAGTCAAGAAACACACGAGTCTTCATCCGAGCAACAAGAAAAACAAGCAAGAGAAGTAGTTCGTCAGGCAATGCAAGCTTATAATAAGGCAATCCAAGCTGTTGAAAGATGGCCTATTGCCCCAGCTGGGCAATTAGTAGAAACGGAGAAGGTTAGAATACAATCTCCTAAAAATGATAACGAGATGACGCGGTCTTACGTTCAGCAAAAACAAGCAGATGCAGCAAGACATCAGGCAATGCAAGCTTCTAAACATCCCCTTTCACCTATAACTCCAGCTCAGCAACAAATCAAAGCTTCAGATCTATTACGTCTAACAAAAATCACATTTAAAGGCTTTGGTACAATTAATGTGAAATCCTTGAAGACTCTTTCCTAAAAAAATTTAAATTCGTCATCTTTGTTTAGAGGCAAATTTTTTTAAAGGAGAGGATCGATGAACAATCAAGACAACAAAGTACAGGCTCGACTTAAATGAGTACAGATGTATCACAAGCTCGGTCATACGAGTAAAGCATGCAGAAGGTGTGGTATATCTGCGCCTACCCTCAGGTTTATGGCGGCGGAGGTACAAAGCAGAATATTGCTAACCATGGAGAAACATGGTATCTTTAGTAAACTCAAACCTGAAGAAATACAATCCATGATAAAAGAAATCGTTAACGTTTCTGAAGAGTATGATTGTAATGCCCACGAGATCTTAGAAGGCATTGGTAAGCGCTTGAAGATTTGTTACTATTGCTTAAATTTTGTGAATAAGTTTGCCCATGGATCTTACGGTATCTGCGAAGACTGTGATAAAGGCTAATTAGGACCAGCAGGCTCATCTGTGCATTTTGTTGCGGTTTCATTTTCTACTATTTAAATTTTAATGACTTATCATTAGCATGCGTTTTCGTTCTATTGGGCTTAAAACCCTTTATTCTAATAATTGACCGAAATCGATTATCTTATCAAAATAGCCTGTATCCAAAACACTTTCTTCCACTCCATTCACATGAATAAGAATAGGTCGAATAGAGCAAAATTTAGGATTTTTCAATTTTTTCCTCTTTGTTTCCATCTCTTTAATTACCTTTTGATCTATTGGGTTTTTAGAAAATTTAATCTCACATAGGAAAAGAGCGTTGAATCGCGTTTGGATCATATAATCAATTTGACATCCTGGTTGTTTTACTGTGGGATTCTGAAAAAAAGAGCCATCCATGATGATTTCCTCTGGGGATAGATTCAATAAACTCCACATGATTTTACGATTATGGGTTACAAGGTTTTCAAATTGTAAACCCATGATAGACTCCCACGCAGGAAGGCGTGTTAATATTGCATTTAGAAAAGCTCCTTTTTCAATTTTTATGCGGTTAGGAGCAATGTATTTTAAATAAAATCGAAGGTAGTTATCGCTTAAGCGGTAAACACTTAGCTTGCTTTCTTGACCACTAGCCTTTGTACACGACAAAACTTGAGTTTACATAGAACTCCTAATTGTTTGTGTACTTGAAAAGCATGACAGCACACTCATAAATTGAGAAAAATTTCTAACTAGGGAAAATAGGGAACCGCGAATCAGGAGTAGTGTAGCATTGTTTCTGTAAATTCGGGCCAGGGGGATCTCTACCTAGGAAAATCCTAGAAAAGAAAAAGGCCTGAGATCAAAATTCTTCTTTTCAAACTCCGTTAGAAAGGAAAGGAGAAATTTATGATTTCAGACC
>JACPWA010000009.1 GCA_016191565.1 Simkania negevensis
ACTAAACTAAGACGAAGCCCCCTTTCAAAATGAAAATAGAAGTGTAAAAAGGGATCCTTTTCTTTTTCCATCTCTTGAAAAAAAAGGACAAAAAGCTTTGAAAAGTAGCGGAGCCGATCCTGAGTAGACTCAAATTCCTCTAAAAAATCAAATAAGAAATCAGGAAAAATCTCTTTATTCAAAAGAGCCTCATCCATTTCTTTTTCCGTTAGATTCCCTCTAGGATCTAAAGGTTCTTTCCTAAGGAGCTGCCTCACATTATTTAAATCGATCAGCTTCCTAATAAGCTCGACCTTTTTGAAGTCAGAAAGGGAAAGGTTCATCCGATAAAGCTCCATAAGCGCATCAAAAGAGATCTGCGGAGTTTCTCCCCATTCTAGCGGAGGCAAGGCGGTTCCTAAAAAGAGGTAGTTTTTCATCATGACTACTTGCAGTTAGGATTGAAACACAATCGACCGAAAATCATCGCGCACATAGCTAGCTACCAAATGTTTCAATGCCTCATCAGAAACCTCCAAGGTCATATGTTGATCAACTACTTTCACTTCTGCTCCCCCGGTTATCTCCCCAAGCTGTACACTTTTAGCTGTTAGTCGATCTAAAATTCCTTGAGCAAGTCTGGCATTCACCTCTTTTGCTGAGACCTTTGAAGGAATAATCGCCTGTAAATTCGCATCAATTCCCTCTCTTTCTAGCCCTTGAACTACAGCGTTTATCAGATCAGCAATCAGATGAGGGTTTTGCATTTCTTTCTTAAAAAGATGGGAAAGCTCTTCATTAAAAAGCTTTTCCTCGATCTCTTGTCTGAGGGTCTCAAGAGTTTTCTTGCATGCTAAATGGATAGAGGACTCAAAAATGCTCCGATCCTCTTCCAGCCTTTTTTTCTCATCTTGAGCGATTCTTTCTACCTCTTTATGAGCCTGCCGAATGAGACGGGAAGCCTCTTCTTGTGCTTTAGCAAGGATCACCTGAGCCTCTTTTTTGGCGGGTTCTAGTGTCTCTTCTTTTATAACTTCACAGATCTTCTTTACTTTCTCTTCTCCAGTATCTCCATTGCTGAGCAGATCCATACTCTCCCTCTCTCTTGAAATATTTGAAGAAATAGCTTATAACTATTTCTGAAAATGACAAAAAATACAGTGCCTATCTACCTCTACTTCGTACATTTTTTGCTGAGCAGATTAAGAAAGGCGATAAGCAGATTGTTTATTTCGGCTCGAAAAGAAGAGTCAAAAGCTCCTTAAGGAAAAGCGAAATAAACCAAGACCTCATTGCCTCTACAGAAGATTCCGGCAAGAAACATACAACATGAAAGTTCGCACAACCATCAAGCGGGATCATAGATGGATAAGAAGATAAAAATCAAGAGAAGAAAGGCTTTGCACTAAAAGTTTAAATTAAGGCAAGATGATCTTTTGAAAACAAAATTGTATTTGATGAAGACTCTGCTTTCCTTTTTTGCAATTTTCCTCCTGATTGTATCAGCTCCCCTTTCCACTGCAGAGCCTCTCACCCCTGCTGATTACGAGGCAAATAAAGAGGCGGATACTGACTGCTCTGCTTGCAGCGAAGCTTCTCATTCCTCTATTGCCATGTCGATGATTGGATGGGGGCTCGGACTCGCAGGTGCTATTGCAATTATTGCAGCTATCGTTCATCAAAGTACAGCTGCTCACTCTACTTCTACCAGCAGCACTTCTAGTACAAGTAGCACAAGTTCAGGCTCCTAACCTAAGGAGAGAAAATGAAAAAATATTTCCTTTTTTGCCTCTTCCTCCTTCCCTCTTTCCTCTTCACCCAAGATCCTCTCCCTTTTTTTTGCTATTTTGAGCAACCTCCAGGTTGGATCCTCGTGAAAGACCCCTCCCCTTTTCCAAGCACTCAGATTGGCTTTGTGGAATCAAAACGCTCCCACTTTACTTCCTCTATCAGTTTGACAGTTAAAAAAACCTCTTATAATCTAAAAGAGTATATCGAAAAAGCGAAGGCCTTCTTTCAAAAAGATGCTGAAAGAAAATGGAGAGAGGTTGGCCCTATGCAAACAAAAAGCGGAGAGGCGATTCTTTCACAAATAGATATTGAAAAAGGATGGGGCTCCTTTCGAGAACTTCAATGCACCACCGTCCAGGGAGGATACGTTTTTGTCCTCTCAGGCGTCAGTGTAAAAAGCCGGACTGGAGGAGAACATCTCAAATATTACGACATTTTCTTAAACGCCTTCCGTTCTTTTCACATCACTCCTGATCTCTTCTCTTCCGTGACAAATAACCAAAAAAAAAGGGCCTTAGAAATGCAGATACAATCTCTTCAACAGGCTTTCTCTAAAAAACCTAAAAACCAAGAGCTTCCTCTTTCTAAAGAACCTCTCTGGAATCTGCTAGAAAAATTTCTATTCACCCAGTTTGAGCAAGAGGGAAAATGTTGGCAAATCATGGCTCTAAAAAAAATTCAAGAAATTTTAACCACAGGATAAATCATGAGAAAAACCTTTTACTGGATGGCTCCCTTTCTTTCTCTCTTCTTTGCTGCTTCCCCCCTTCAATCAGAAGATCCTGCTCCTTTAAACCCAGGGCCCGTTATCACAGACCCAGCTAACGCTCCTGTTCCTACTTACGCAGAAACACAAAAAAGCCTTTCAGCTACAGAAAAGCCTTTCCCCTCCGCCCAAAGCTGGTTTCAGGAAAACAAGAGTTCTGTAATCCTTGTCCTAACAACACTTGCAACGATTACAGCAGGTCTTTTGGTCACAGCAGCACATTCAGGAAAAGATGCACCTGGTGCTCCGTAAACTTAATTTTTGCCATTTGGGCTGACGTGAAATTATTTAATTGTTCACATATTTTCAAAAGGAAACAGTATATACTTCTGTTTCTTCTCTTTTCTTTTTTCCTCTCATCTTGTCTAAAAAAAGAGAAATGGGAAGAAGTTTCTCTTCCTAATAGCAACTCTTTTCATGATCTTGCAAAGCTTTCCTACCCCCCTTTGAATTCCCTCTATGGAATCGAGTTGGAATTGATCCGCTCTGGAGAAGTCCTCTTTGGTTATCTAAATGTACATCATTTTGAAATTTCCCCTTATGAACAAGACCAGAGAAAAGCCAAGGTGGAATTTATCACCGAAAAAGAAAAAAGAAGCTTTGTCCT
>JACPWA010000037.1 GCA_016191565.1 Simkania negevensis
CCTTCATCAACGTCTCTTAACAGCTGCGATTAAACGCGCAAGACAAGTGGCTCTATTGCCCTTTGTTGCGGAGGATTAAGGAATGCAAAAAACAACTAAAAGTAAAAATCAGCTCCTCCTATTAGAGGATGTCAGAAATGTCGGAAGAAAAGGGGATCTTGTCAGCGCCAAGCCAGGGTTTGCTAGAAACTTTCTTCTTCCTCAAAAAAAGGCAGTTCTTGCCGATAAACGGACCTTACGGATGCAGGAGCAGCTTAAGGAAGAGAGAGCTAAACAGGCTGCCTTGGATAAGAAAGATGCGGAAGGATTTGCTACTCGTCTCAAAGGAAAGATTCTTACTCTTCACGTGAAAACTGATAACACCGGTCATCTTTTTGGTTCTGTAAGCGCTGTTGATATTGTCAAAGTTCTTGCAGAGCAGGAGGGGATCGAGATCGAAAGACGCTCTGTTCTTCTTAATAAAGCGATTAAAACTGTGGGCACCTATGAGATCTCTTTAAGGCTCAAAGAGGGAGTTCCTGCCTCTTTTCAACTTAAAATCATTGGCGAGGGGCTTATTGAAATGCCTCCTCAATTTGCTGAAGTGATAGAAGAGGAAGAAGCTCGGGAAACAGATCTTTTTACAGAAGAAATAGGACAAGAGATTGAAAGTAAGACAGAGAAAACACAAGCGGAAAAAGAAGAACTCGAAGAGCGTTCAAAAGGCTGAATAGAGTAAATAGAAATGAAAATCACCCTTTTCTCTCCCGCTAAGGTCAATCTTTTCTTTCGGGTTCTTTGGAAACGGGGAGATGGCTTTCATGAGATTGCCAGTTTAATGCAAGCGATTTCTCTAGGAGACTTCCTTACCTTTGAAGAGAGTGAGCAGGATAAGCTGCTTGTAAGTGATCCTTCTCTTCCTGCTGATGAGAGGAATCTGATCATCCAAGGGGTAAGTCTTTTTCGAAAGGAGCTGGGAGGTGGGTTTCCCCTTAAAATTACCCTCGAAAAAAAGATTCCGATTGGAGCTGGACTGGGGGGAGGAAGTGGAAATCTTGCCACCACCCTCTGGGCGTTAAATCTCCTATATGAAAAGGGAAAAACCGAAGGGGAGTTAAGCTCTCTTTCGGCAAAGCTTTCCTCTGATGCCCCCTTCTTCTTTTCTCACGGATCTGCCTATGTAACAGGTCGAGGGGAGATAGTAAAAAACCTCTCTCCTCTTTTTTTCCCTCAGCTTTGGGTAGCAAAAGGGGAGGGGAGCATTTCTACCCCCCTTTCTTATAAACTTTGTATGCCAAATGCGATCTCAATTGAGAATCCTGAAACTCTTCTTAGAACATTTTATGAAGGTAAACCTCAGCCCTTCAATGATCTTGAATTTTCCTCCTTTCAAATCAAACCTGAACTCAATGAGCAGAAAAAAAAGCTTCTTTCCCTTGGCTTTGAAACAGTTTGCTTAACAGGAAGTGGTCCCTCTTTCTACTGCTTAGGCAATATAGATGCTCCTTCTCTAGAAGGGATCACATTTTTTAAAGCCCCCTCCGTTTTCAGAGAAGCTGGTAGCTGGTATCAGCCTGGTGTCCAAGCCCTAGGGTCGTGAGATCACAAAGTCGCAGGAGCTTTTACGTCAACTGAAACACCAAGAATTAGGTTTACAGAGCACTAGAAAGTTCGATGACAATTAGTAGGAAATATGAGACCATGAGAGCAATAAGTGAAGGTGCCTAAATGAAGCTAAAGCTTTATGATGATCAGCTCATTGTAATTACTGGAGCTGCTGGTTTTATCGGATCAGGTGTGGTGCGCGCTCTCAACGACAAAGGATATCCGAATCTCCTTTTGGTAGATGATTTTGAAAAGACTGAAAAATGGAAGAATCTACGCCATAAGCGATTTGTCGATTTTATTTCTAGGCATGAACTTTTTGAGTTTCTTCAAGGGAAAGAGCGGGAGGTCGAAGCATTCATCCATTTGGGCGCCTGCTCTGATACTGTCGAGATAGACGGGGATTTTCTCATGAAGACTAATTACCGGTTTTCTGTAAAACTTGCTGAGTATGCCTTGACTCACGGCCATCGCTTTATCTATGCTTCTTCTGCTGCTACCTATGGAAATGGATCAAAAGGCTTTTATGATGACGAGGAAAGGCTTGATGAACTTTCCCCTTTAAATCTCTATGGCTTTTCTAAGCATATGTTTGATAAATGGCTGAAAGAACAAAAGGTTTTAGATAAAGTGGTGGGACTTAAATATTTTAATATTTTTGGTCCTAACGAGAGGCACAAGGGGCGGATGGGTTCGATGGTGATGCATATGTATGATCAGATTCAAAAAGAGGGGCGGGTGCGTCTTTTTAAGTCGAGTGAAAAGGAGAAATATGCTGATGGAGAGCAGGTCCGCGATTTCTACTACGTTAAAGATGCAGTAAAAATGACCTGCTTTTTTTTGGAAAATGATCTATGTGGTATTTTTAATGCGGGGAGTGGCGCTTCCCATACTTGGAATCAGATGGCCAAACAGATCTTTAAGCTTCTCGATAAAAAACCTAATATCGAATATATCCCGATGCCTGAAGATCTGATAAAGAATTATCAAAATTATACTGTAGCTGATATGAGCAAATTTCAAAGTGCTCTTGAGAAAAAAGAGCTCTCCTTTGAGAATGAGTTTACTTTTGAATCAGCGATTGATGATTATGTAACAAACTATCTGATGAAGGATGTGCGATGGTAAAATTGATCGGCTCTTTCAGCCGTTTTAAGCCGGTCAAAGTTCTTCTGGTCGGTGATTTTATGCTCGATCTATATACAAGCGGATCGGTAGATAGAATCTCTCCAGAGGCTCCTGTTCCTATCCTTCATGTCCAGAAGACAAGTGATCTTCCAGGGGGAGCGGGAAACGTTGCTTTAAACCTCCTCTCTTTAGGAGCAAAGGTGATTCCGGTAGGACGGGTCGGAGATGATAGGGAGGGAAGGAGACTCAAGGAACTTTTAGAAGGTGAGGGGATAGATCCCTCAGGTCTCTTTGTGCAAAAAAATTGCATTACCCCCTTAAAAAACCGGCTTATTGCGGATGCACAGCAGCTCATGCGCATCGATCACGAAAAAAATCTCCCTCTTGATCAAGAGGTAGAGACAAACATTCTCGCTTTTATTTACGCCCATCTAGAGGGAATAGAAGTAATTGCGATTTCTGACTATGGAAAGGGGTGCCTTACCTCTTCTCTTCTCTTCGCTATTTTTACCCTTGCCGTAGAAAAAGGGATTCCCACGATTGTCGATCCTAAAGGGGAGGATTTTACAAGATATCGACGTGCTACACTCATTAAGCCGAATCAAAGAGAGGCGATCGCTGCTGCTAAATTAGGAGGAGAAGCTCACCTAGATCAGGTGGGGGAAAAACTACTTGAAATCACCGAAGCAAATATGGTGATGGTCACCCGTTCTGAAAAGGGGATCACCCTGTTTGATCGGCAAAAGGGAAGGAGTGATTTTCCAGCAAAAATGCGTGAAGTAAAGGATGTCACTGGGGCGGGAGATACAGTTCTTGCTCTTACAACTCTTTCTTTTGCTTGCGGGATCCCTCCTGATGAGGGGATCCCCTTTGCGAATATCGCTGCTGGGATTGCCATAGAGCGGCTTGGTTGTGCTCGGGTTTCCCTTTCAGATATTGCCGACCGGATCCTAAAGAGCGATGTGAATAATAAGATCTTTGATGAGCTCCATCTCTTCGCCCTAGAGAGTGCTTTGCAGGAAAAAGCACTTACTATTCTTGGTCTTAGCTCTAAAGAGGGGATCTCTCCTGAACTCTTTGCCTTTATCCGCCGCCTTTCTAAAGAAAGAAAAGAGGAGCGGCTGATGATTTATCTTCAGTGCAATGATCCAAGTGAAGAGTTTTTAACGTTTCTTTCTTCTCTTCAAGAAGTGGATTACATTGTGATTAAGTCGAGAAGTCTCGCTAGCCTCTCCGAAAAAATCCATCCAAAACAGGTTTTTGTAATGGATGGAAGAAAGCTGAGGCAAGTGGATGGCGCTGGAACTCTCCTTGCTTTGTCAGCTTAGAAAGTGTCTTAAAACTCGAAAACGGAGGATTTGGACCTTTTTTCTAGTTTTAAGTATATAAGAAAGTGTTTCAAAACTCGAAAACGAAGGATTTTTGAGAACATTTTTGCTAATTCTTTGGTTGATCCACAGCACATACTTAGACAAGTAGGGCAAGGATCAACCAAAAAGTAGCGAAAAAAGGTCCAAAAAGCCCTTCTTTAGAGTTTTGAAACACTTTCTAAAAGTCTGGCGGGCAGACTTTTATTATAAGGCTTAAGGGGCTATTAAAAGATTGAGGAGTGAATGAAAAAGGATGGTTACAATTGATCTTCAAGAAGAGCAGATAGTTGAAAAAAATAGGAAAAAGCCTGAAACGTCTGTAGATACCAATCAATCCTATTGGATAGGGGAATGGGGAGAAGGGTATTTTCATGTTAATGAAGAGGGAAATGTAATAGTGACCCCTTACCGAGATCATCGCTCTGTAGACCTCTATCACCTGGTCAGATCGTTGGAACAACGGGGTATTGAAGCACCTGTTCTCATTCGATTTGATGGGATCATTAGAGATCGAATCCAGCGTCTTTACTCTGCTTTTGACAAAGCAATCGAAGAGTTTAGCTATCAAAATTACTATCAGATTGCCTATCCGATCAAGGTTAATCAGCAAAAAGAAATCGTGCAGGTGATCTGCTCTGAAGGAGACAAAAGACGAATAGGAGTCGAAGTAGGAAGTAAACCAGAGCTCTTGGCTATGATTCCTGCTGATCTACCGGTAGGCTCTCTTCTCCTTTGTAATGGATACAAGGATCGAGACTATATCGAACTTGCTCTCCTTGCAAAGAAAATTGGCAAAAGATCGGTTATTACTATTGAGCAGCTATATGAGCTTCAGTTTGTTTTAGATATTTCTGAAGGGCTTGGCATTGAGCCAGAAATTGGCTTTAGGATGAAACCTTTCTCTAAGACGGAAGGACATTGGGCTTCTTCGGGGGGAGAGCTCTCTAAGTTTGGAATGGATGCTCATGAAATGATTCTAGCTTTTGAGCAATTAAAGAAAAGAGGAAAAGAAAATACTTTAAAACTTCTTCATTTTCATATTGGTAGTCAAGCAGCTTCCATCCTCTCTTTAAGAAAAGCCTTTCAGGAAGCTGCTCGGATGTATACTGAACTAGCAAAACTCACCCCCTCTCTTTCTTTCTTTGATATTGGCGGTGGTCTTGCTGTGGACTACGATGGATCGAAAACCAGCTCAGAATCTTCGATGAATTATACCCTTGAGGAATATGCTAGAGATGTGGTCTATGCTATTGACAGCGCCTGTAAAGCAGAAGGCATTGCTCCTCCTACTATTATTAGCGAATCAGGGAGAGCCATTGTTGCCCATCATTCCATGCTGATTACTGAGGTGATCGATGTCTCTTCGCTCAATCCCCTAGCTCAGCTGACTCCTCCTCCATTAAAAAATAATCTTCTTTCAGAGTTCTATACTCTCTATAACAAGGCCACAGCGAAAAATTCTCTAGAGATTCTCCATAATGCAAGTTATTTAAGAGATAATGTGCTTGAAGGATTTATCCAAGGAAAAATGGGGCTCAAGGAGAGAGCCTATGCAGAGCAGGCCTATCGCTATCTCACCGCAAAACTCTATCATCTTTCTAAAAATTTAAAATTTGTCCCTGAAGATATCGCTGAGTTAAAAGAAAAGCTCATTGACATCTACTTTTGTAATTTTTCCATTTTTCAATCGCTTCCCGATGCTTGGGCGATCGAGCAGATCTTTCCGATCATGCCTATCCATCGGCTTAATACTCCCGCTAATCGAAGAGCTCATATTGTCGATCTCACCTGTGATAGCGATGGGATTATCGACCATTTTGTTCACCCCAATGGACCTCGCTCCCATATTCATCTGCATCCTTTTGATTCTTCTCCCTATTATTTGGGAATTTTTTTGATCGGTGCCTATCAAGAAATCTTAGGAGGATTGCATAACCTATTTGGCGATACCAATGCCATTCATATCGATTTTGATGCTGATGGGAATTGGGAGTTTAAGCATTTTATCGAAGGGGATACGATGCGAGAGGTTCTCTCCTACGCCCAATACAATGTAGAAGGGCTTGTAGAATCGCTCCGGATTGCTACAGAAAAATCGCTTAAGCTTAACCATCTATCTAATGAAGAGTCTGCTCTGCTCAAAAAACGGTTTAAAGCAGCATTAGATAGCTACACGTATTTAATGGTATGAAAAACCTGTTACTTTAGGTTATAAAACAATGCAAGGACATGGAATACCAGGAAATTTTGGAGGTTTAAGTGAAGAATGTTCCTCTTCTAGCTATTCTAAGATCGTGATTTTGCCTGTCCCTTTTGATCAGACTACGACCTACCAGCAGGGAGCAGACCAGGGACCTCAGGCGCTCATTGAAGCTTCTCGCAATCTGGAGCTTTATGATATTGAAACCGACTCAGAAGTCTATCGAAAGGGGATCTACACCGCTCCTGCAGTAAAACAAAAAAAGAGTCAGAAAATGCTTGAGGCGGTCTATGAGAAAGTAAATGAATTTTTACAGTTGGGAAAGTTTGTGGTGACGTTAGGAGGGGAGCATTCGATCTCCTTTGCCCCGATTAAAGCTCATCTCGAACAATTTGGCCCTCTGAGCATTCTTCAATTCGATGCTCACTCCGATCTCATCGAAGCCTATGAAGGAGATCCTTATAGCCATGCATCGGTGATGGCACGGGTTAAAGAACTTCCTGCTGTAGCTAATATCGTTTCTGTAGGGATCCGCAGCATGGCACAAGAGGAGAGAGCTGCTCTTGATCCTGAGTGCACTTTTTTTGCTCATAATCTTTATGAAGACTTCCATTGGGTGGAAAAAGTTCTTGAAAAGCTTCATCCCTTAGTTTATGTTACCTTTGATCTTGATGTTTTTGACTGCTCTTTAATGCCTTCTACAGGCACTCCAGAACCAGGAGGACTGAGTTGGCATCAGGCGACAAAGTGCTTGAGAGAGGTAGCACGCAGGCGAGAAATCGTAGGATTTGATATAGTAGAACTATGTCCCATCCCCTACCTTGTCGCTCCCAATTATCTCGCAGCAAAACTGGTATATAAACTTCTAAGCTATATTTTTGATCAGAGGAAATGATTCTATGGATATGCGCAGTTTTATGAGAAAACATTACCGCCATTTTAATGCTGCTGCTTGCGTTGATGCTGCAGAAGGATGGCTCAACC
>JACPWA010000039.1 GCA_016191565.1 Simkania negevensis
CCAATTTCTAAAATTTTTTAGAGTTTGCCAAATTTTTCACCTTCTTCGATAGCCTTTAATTTTTATTCAAAAATAAATAAAATTAATTTTTTGAAAGAGAAATAAATTTTGTATGCACATTTTTATATTGGTTAAGATGGTTAAATTTTTTACTTTTTTTATTTCAGCTCATTTTTCTTATAGTTGGCGAGCACCTCCCGAATTTTGCTAATCAGCTGCCTATGTTCTTCAGAGGTGATAGAAGAGAGAATCCGACTAATCGAGGAAAGAACATCAATAGCGGGGTAGTGGGCTTGATGTGCGAGCTCACTAGACAAAATGATATGTCCATCGAGAATGGAGCGCGTTTCATCAGATACTGGTTCATTTAAATCATCTCCTGCAACGAGGATCGTATAAAAAGCGGTAATTGATCCCTTATCTGAGTTTCCCGATCTTTCTAACAACCTGGGAAGGGTAGCAAATACAGAAGGAGTAAACCCTGCTCTTGCCGGAGGTTCTCCAGCAGCTAGACCAATTTCTCTAAGAGCTCTAGCGAACCTTGTTACTGAATCCATCATCAGGATCACAGTTTTTCCCTGATCGCGGAAATATTCAGCAATTGCTGTTCCTGCATAGGCAGCATTGAGGCGAAGTTGTGCTGCCTGATCGGAGGTAGAGACAATGATCACAGACCGTTTTAATCCCTCTTCTCCTAGATCATTTTCTATGAATTCTCTAACTTCCCGTCCCCTCTCTCCTATAAGAGAGATCACGTTCACATCTGCTTTAGCATAGCGGGCGATCATCCCAAGAAGGGTAGACTTCCCTCCTCCCGCAGCAGCAAAAATTCCCATCCGTTGCCCTCGACCGCAGGTGAGTACCCCATCTATAGCACGTATCCCAGTAGAAAGTGGCTCTTGAATAAAACTACGACGAAGGGGGTCAGGGGGAGCATTGATCACCGGATAAGATTCGGTGAGTTCTAAAGGACCTTTTGTTTTGGTGTCTAGGGGATGTCCAAGCCCGTCTAACACCCTTCCAAGAAGGGCAGGCCCTACCTTGATGTGATGAGGAAGACGCATTGGAATGACTTCTGATGAAGGGCCTATCCCTCTCATCTCTCCTAAGGGGGAGAGAAAAACCTCATCTTTTGTAAATCCGATTATCTCAGCAATCAGAGGATCATGGTCTCGTTTGATTAAGCAAATTTCTCCCATTTTGACATTAGGAACAACTGCCTTGATGAGCATCCCAACCACTTCGGTAATGCGCCCATGCACTGTAGCGAGCTCGATCTCTTCCAGATGACCAATCAGTTGATCAAAATCAGGTCCTTTGCTCATATCCCCTACATCTGAATGTTGAAGAGAGTTTTAATATCGTCTACCGCTTTGCTTAATAAAATGGAGGAATATTCCAGTTGTTGCTGTGCTTTGGCAAGTCTTACTTGGATGAGAAGGAGTTCCCCAGGATTGAGTGGTTTGCCAGATTCTGTCATTTTTTGAATCATATCCTGTGTTTTTTCAAGTTGACTTTGACCATCGGTGACCAAACTGATCAGTTTAGTCACAGGACTTTGTCTGATGTTTGTAGGAGGGAGGGGACCTGTTTCTACTCCTACTTTATCTGCTACAGAGCGGATATTTTCATTTGCAGAAGTTAACTTGTTTCTTAGGAGGTATTTTTGCGATGATTTAAGCTTAAGATCTTTCTTATTTAGCTGTTGTTGCAAATCGCCTAGTACTGTAGAGGTACTTTGCATCTGCTGGTTAATTGTCTCGATCTTGGGGATAGTTTGAGGCACAGCTGCCTCTTTTGCTAGATCAAAAGGGGAAACTCCTGCCGTTTGAGAAGTTGTAGGCTGCGTCCCTTTTCCCTCCTCCATGAAGGATTGGAAGGATTCTTTAGGCTGCTGCGGGAGCTCTTGCTCTGGCTGAATCGACTTAGTCGCGCCAATATCTGTCGCCCGCGAGATTTCTTCTGGAGAACCTTTTCCCATAAGTGTAGTTTTCTCTTGTACTTATTTTCTTTTTACGTCGGCTGGACCTGGAGCTTTTTTTACAAATTGTTCTACAAAATCCAAAGTTGTGCTAGCCACTTTTTTAATGTGAGGATCAGAGGAACTCTTCATCGTACTTTCAAGAAGCTTTTCTCCTTTGGTGACTTTATCTGGTGTCAAACTCAAGGCAATTCCCAGCATAGTTTTGGCAAGCTCGTTGTCTGGCTCTTTTGCTATTACTTGCTCGAAGAGTTCACAAGCTTGTTTGAGTTCGAGCTTATGGAGATGAAGATAGCCGATCCCTACCTTGATCAAAGAGTTTTCTGGACTTAAAAGCTGGCAAGCTTTGTAAAGTTTTTGTGCGGAGTCTTCATCTGCTTGATTTGTGGCGATGAAACCTGCTTCAAGGAAAAGGAGTAAGTCCTCTTTAAATTTTGTTAGATTTTCCATGATAATTGATCATTGGAATTTGTAAATTGTGTAAATTTACAAACGGAATTTGCGAACATCTACCGGTATATTCTCTTTTTTTATTTCAATTTTTAAAAGC
>JACPWA010000040.1 GCA_016191565.1 Simkania negevensis
GCATGCAGTAAAAAAGATGATGCCGAAAACAAAATTAGCAAGGGCGCAGATCACTCGCCTTCGAGTTTTTGCTGATGACAAGCATGATCTTCAGGCGCAGAAAGCAGTTGTTGTTGAAACTTAAAAAAAGAAAATGTAGACGAGGTGTATGGTTAAGGAATCGCTTGGTGTAGGGAGAAGAAAAACCGCAGTTGCTTCTATCCGCTTGAGAAAAGGAAAAGGAAAAATTGATGTCAATGGGAAGAAACTAGAAGAGTATTTTGGTAGCAAGTTGCAACAGCAAATTATTTTAGCTCCTCTTGATCTTTTTAATATGATGGGTCATTACGATATTATTATCCGAGTCAAAGGAGGCGGTCTGGAAGGACAAGCAGTGGCTTCCCGTCTCGGGATTGCTAGGGCACTGGTCAAAGAAGACGAAGAGCGGAGGCAATCACTCAAAGCGAAAGGCTATTTGACCAGAGATCCTCGTAAACGGGAAAGGAAGAAGTATGGCCTTAAAGGAGCCAGAAAGAGATTCCAGTTCTCCAAACGGTAAGCTTTCTTCCCCTTCTTCGCACTCTCTCATCTCTACAATTTGGACCCTTCTAGAATCCTTATGTGCAGTTGATCTTTTTACTCTTCCTACAGAGAAAAAAGGAAAAGGGGTGGTCCTTCCTTATAAAGAAGGGGATAACCAGTTGATCCTTCAAGAAACGGGAAGGTGGGAAGGGGAGGTCAGTATCCCTTACTACAACTCTTTTCGCTTTACAAAGTACTCCGATTTTCTCTCTTTAGAGCATCTCCGCTTTGGAAAGAATCATCCTGTCTTTTTGTTTGATCTTGTTCCGCAAACAGAGAAGGGCTGTATCTCACGTTCTCCTCATCTTTGCGGAGAGGACCTCTACCATGGCGGTCTTGAGACTCAAGAAAAAGGACTTCTTCTTATGTTTGATTTGAAAGGACCCGAGATTGAGGAGAGGATTTACTTTACTTACTCTGGTTAGCAAAGTAAAACTTTTTTAGTTATTTCCTAGCCGTAATAGATTCATGCATAGCTTGTGGATGGAGGTGTTCAAGCCCCACATCAACAAAGGGATGATATCAAAAATGATATCAAATGTAAACAGCTTTCATTTTTAAAAAGAATCAAATCAAAGCAAACTGGAAGAGGAATACTTTTCTGTAAGGTATTCCATATAGGGTTCTGCTTTAAGAGGAGAGCCTGTAGCTTTTTCTAGTAGCTCAGCAGGGGAAAACTCCCTTCCATAGCGATAGATATGCTCATGAAAGAACTCGTTGAGGAAGAGAAGGTTGCCAGAAGCGATCTTCTCTTCCCAATCGGAACTCTTTTGTCGGATTGTTTTGAAAAATTGGGCAGCATAGAGGTTGCCTAGGGCATAAGTGGGAAAGTAGCCAATTAGACCAACGGCCCAATGAATATCTTGCAAACAGCCTTCTTGGTCATTTTTGGGAAAGATTCCAAAAAGCTCTTCCATTTTTTGACCCCATATGGTGGGGATTTCTTCTACCTCCACCCTTTCTTCAAGGAGGGCTTCTTCTATTTCAAAGCGGAGGATGATGTGAAGCATATAGGTTACTTCATCAGCGTCGACCCGGATGAGAGAAGGCTTTATGGAATTGATCGCTTTATAGAAAGTAGTAAGATCTACTTTGCTTAGTTGCTCTGGAAAGCTCTCTTGCAGCTTTGGATAGGCGTAGTGCCAGAAAGGAAGGCCAAGCCCAATGATAGTTTCATAAAAACGGGCTTGACTTTCTTGTATTCCAGAAGAAATGCTTACTCCAAGGGGGGTGCCGATATGTTCAAAAGGGATCCCCTGGTGGTAAAGGGCGTGCCCTCCTTCGTGGAGGATAGCGGAAATATTATGCATCAGGTCGGAGAGACTGATGTGAGAGGTGATCCGAATATCTCTTGGGTGCAATCCGACGCAGAAAGGATGCTCAGAGTCGTCGAGGCGGACATAGGAAGGGTCTGTTCCCATGGTTTTGAGCAAAAAGCGGTTAAATGTACGCTGCTCCACTTCTGAGAACATTCCATGCAAGAATCCTCTTTCGACAGCCGTTTTTTTACTTAGCTCTCGGACTAAGCGAGTAAGGAAAGGTTTGAGTTTTTGAAATAAAGAGCGCAACGTAGCTCATTTTCTATATTTTTTAATATAAATATTTTTGTTAATTAATAACAAAATTAATTTTTTAAATTAAATTTAATCATAGCTTTTTAAAGAGTGCTGCTGTATGTTACAAATTTAATTTACTTATAAAAAAGGTTTTGGAGAAACAAAATTATTTTTTAAAGTGCGCTTATTCGTGAATTACCTTTTAAATTAATTATTGGACACGTCAATCGTGTCTTGGAAACGCGGATTGGACTCATAGAAACTCTAAA
>JACPWA010000041.1 GCA_016191565.1 Simkania negevensis
ATTTAGGCTACCTGCTTAAATTTCCCAAGTCTTTGGCTTGACCTTTCTAGATTCCTGGGGGCGTCTGCCCTATCGCCTTTCTTCACAAACCTGCTTTGAGATTTGCTATGTCGGGTTTTCATGAGAAACTTAAGCTATTTGTAGCCATACAAAAATACGTATCTTCTTTAAGATTAACCAGCTTTTTGATTGCGCACAGAGTTATTAATCATCGAGTTTACCTGCGAGATCAAGTTTGAAATCGAATCGCCCACCTGAGTTACCTGGGACATAGAAAATTGCAAAAGCAAAAATTTTCCCGGAGTGGCAGCGCTGATACGGCTTGCAACAGTTCTTATCTGGCTTACAACCTGCATCTGCAGATAAGAGTAAGCTCTAATTAAAGTATAAAACGTTAGTGGATCCCAATGGGTGGGCATACCTCAAATCCTCTCTTAAATTTACTATGGTTTAGTCCCATCTTTATTTAGTGGGCATTATTTTTTAGCTGCTTTTTCAAGCACTTTATGCAAGGAGGCATAAGCTTGAAGAAGGAGTCCAAATTGATCAAAATTTTCTGATGCTTTTCCCTCTCTTAAAGTCTTTTTAAGCTCGCTTGTACGAGACTCAATGTGCTTTAAAAGCTCCTCTTTTTTCTTGCTGCTTTTCTTTATCTCTTTTTCGAGATCAAACTCAAAAGGCTTCCGCCCTTTTTTTTCTAATCCAAACATTTGTTTTCCTCAATTTTTTAGCCCCTATACTGCAAATCATCAGATTTTCATTTATTGCTGATTGTAGTTAATTCTATATTTTGTTCCATCTTTTTCGAGAAAAATCGCATTTGCTTCAATTGCGGTAATTCTCATTCCATCGAGCGAATCTCCTTTAGAGAGGATCCGCCCTCCAATCACCACGTATTGATTTACTTTACCCCGTTTTGAGCTTCCTGTAACGGTGTATTTTCCAGAGAGGTCGGTGAGTTCTCTACTTGTCTTCGTGAGTACAGTCAAATTCTTCACAGTCCGAACCCCTCTTAATTTTTTAAATGTTTTTAGAGCCTCATTTAGATTTTTTTGCTTATCAGATGCCACATTTCCGACCAAGATAAGCTCTCCACTTGCAAATTGGAAAGTGACGCTAGAAAACCCCCCTTCAAGTAAGATGCTTTGAATTTCTGCTTGAAGGGTATTTTCTACTACCACTTGATTGTCTAATCGATCAAGGTAGGGAAAGTTTAAATTTAGATACTCAGAAAGTTTAGTTGCTTCTTCAAGAGAAGCAACATAGCCTCTTAAAACAAAATGCCCAGGAATGATCGATGTTAAACTCACTCCTCTCCAGTTAGGATTTTTGGCTAGAAGGGCATTCGAGTTGGTCCAGACAAGTTCATCGATGATGACATTATCTTCAATGTCTTGATTAGATTGAATAAAGGAAAGAGATCTGAGGAGGTAGATCATCTCTTGATGATCCACTTCGGTGAGCACATGTCCAAGAATAAACAGTTTGCCATTTGAGCTATTATAAGAGAATTCGACCTCAGGAAAATTTTTCAAGACCTTTCGGATCTCTCCTGAATAATCGACAGCAGCCACTTCGATCTTTTTGCTTTTGAAAAGGCTAAATACTCCTCCAAGTCCCAAGATAAGAAGAAAAATAAAAAGGGCAGCCAGTGCAAGATGACGAGTAGGGATCACCATCTTTTTCCAGTCTTTTTTAATCTCGTTTTCTTTTAAAGCAATTTGTTTCTCTTTTTCCTCCTCACGAAGATAGATTTGATCTATTCTGGAAGGTGGGGAAAGGATAGTTTCTCTTGTTGTTTCCCGA
>JACPWA010000139.1 GCA_016191565.1 Simkania negevensis
TTTTGGTGTGGCGGCTGCCAAGGTTCTTTGTATCCTTTTATGGGACATGTGGCTCACCATGTGGGCGCTATCCAAGCAAGCTCTCTTCTTGTGCATCGCCTTTTGGCAAAGTTACATTCTCTAGGTCTCTTGTGGGGCTTTAAAGAAGACAACTTTTGCTCTAAAACCCCCTTTCTTCGCATCAAAAAGACGCTCTATAAGACCCAGCTCGTTTATCCCATCCCCCAAACCAAAGGCCCCTGCCAGCCCCTTGGCAAAACAGACCTCATCTGGGGGTCAGGAAAATCCTTTCCTTATGGAGGAGAGGACTTTGTTTATCTCATCTGGACAAAGAAACATTGCTGCCTAGACCCTGCCAAAATAGCTATGAAAGGAGCCAGTGGAGGAGCTTTATAATGGAAAAAATTTTAAAGAAATGGGAACAACAGAAAAAGCTGCTAATAGTTTTCTTCCTCCTATCTCTTAGCATAAAAGGAACTATTCTTAGCAAAGAAGACTCTTCCCTACCTAAGCATAAAGAGCTTATGAAGCAGGCAAAAGAAGAAGCCAAAGAGCTGGGGAAAAAAGGGCAAGAGGAGCTTGCTTCCCTACTAAAAGCATCCAAAGGAGAAAAAAACCTATCAGATCTTCAACAAGAGCTTCTTCCCACCGATGATCTCGGAAAGGAATTCAACGCTGATCTAGCAGCAAAAAAGGTAGATACGCACCAAACTGCTCCTTCTGAACAAGAAGTAGAAAAATTTCTATCTACCACAATCAAAAAAGAGGAGTTAGAAGGGGAGGAAAACCTTTTTTCTGAAGCTAGAAAAATTGTCCAAAACCCCCAGCTTACCGTTGGAATTGCTACTGAGACTACTACTTCCGTGCCTGAAGAAGAGGAGATCCGCTTTTGCCAGGAGCCTGGGAACTATGAAATCACCCTATTACAAGATAAAAAAGTAAAAATCATCTCAGAGGTCAAAGAAAGAAAAGTAACATGCCTTGGTCATGAAAAAACCACAAGCTTTTTCCTAGAGAAAAACGCCCATAAAGAAAAAGAGCATCAAAAAAAGAAACTTTCTAAAAGACCTGATGTGGAATGGTTTAATGTAGAAGTTAAAAAGGGACACCTCTTTAAAGACTATACCCTAACCATTGCATGGAAACATAAAGAAGGAACCTCCTGTGATAAACAAAAGGTGGAGGAAAAAGTCCTCCAGCCTAGAAAAGAAGAGGAGTACTGGGAAACAGATCAAATAGACCTCCTCCATATGGTCCAAAATAACCCTCTCTGTCATCTGCTCTATGAAAAAACCACTCAAGGTCCCTCATCGCGACCTATAGAAGGAGAAACTATTTATCGAGACGTTTGGCAGCGCCGTCTCTTCTTTATCTGCGGAGGGACAGAAGACTCTAAATGCAAAACATTGAGAAGTCTAGGAGGAGTACTCGTTTTCAAGAAATGCATTAAGGAAAACGACTTTGGACAATGCGATCTTTTCGAAAAAGCCTACGATATCGGCAAAAAAGGAGCCTGCCAAAACAAAATCCTTTCGTTTGAAAAGGAAGAGATTTGGGGGCTCAGTGAGGAGTTTGATCCCTCCTATGAAAAAAATAAAGACTTTGCCCAGGTGGCCACCACCTTTTCTATCTTTTCCGACATCACAAATGAGATGCAGCCCAAGAACTTCGATCAAAACACTTCCCTTATCTTTAACGGTAATTCCTCCAAATGCCAGAGGGGCTTTGCCAAACAGGTTCTTTATGATTGCTGCCGCTCCCTAGAAGGTTTGGCCGTCGATGCCCATCTCGCCTGCTGCACCGAAGAGGAACAAGCCTTAGCTCGCAAAAGAAAAGAGGGTAAATGCCATTATGTCGGTTCAAAAAAAACAAAAATGGGACTAGAAACCCAGCAGATATTCTGTTGCTTCCCTACCAAACTCGCGCGCATCTTCCAAGAAGAGGGGAGAAAACAGCTCGGCCTAGATTGGGGCAAAGCAGAAAAACCCAATTGTAGTGGACTCACCCTACAGCAGCTTCAGCTTCTTGACTTTTCCAAAATGGATCTTTCTGAACTCATTGAAGACCTCGCAGGAAAAATTAACAAAGAAGAACTCCTTAGAAAGATGGAAGGGATTGCACAGTCTTTTCAACTGGAAGGAGCGCGAACAAATGCTCAATGTGCCACAGAGCGCGCTATTCAAGAGCAGGAGAAAAAAACAAGAGGCGAAAATAAATGAATTTAGCAAAAAGGTTTTGCCCTTTTCCTCTTTTTCTTTTTGTTCTAGTTCTAACCTTAAAAAACTCTCTTTTCGCTAACTCTACTTCTTGGTATGACCAGAAGCTCGAAGGATGGTATTACTTCGAAGATTTTAGTAACCAACCAAACAGAGAAAAGAAAGAGCAGATTACCTCTCCTGAGGAAGCAGCAGAAAAAATCGAGCTTGAAAAACAGAAACTGCAAAAACTCCTTTCCCTAGCTCTTCTGCAGCCAACCGAACAGAATGTGGAGAACTACATGCAAGCACAACAAAAATGGATTAATCAAAGCGCCTATTTTTCGTTAATATGGCAAAAAGCGCTTCTAAAGAATCCCCTTCTAGGCGATTTTTTGGAAAACCCTACTACTACCTATGGAGTTCTAGCACGTAAAGAAAGAGACCTCAAAGAAAGACAAGCCCTTCTCCAAAACCTCTCTAAAGAACACTTCCTTCTCTTCTTTTTCCAAGGGAAGGATTTCTTCTCACAAAAAGCTGCTGAAGCTATCAAGCTATTTTCTAGCTTAAATGGATTTAAGGTGCAGGCAGTTTCCTTAGACGGTGAAGGAATAATAGAATTCCCCCGCTTTGAAAAAGACCATGGCATCAGTGCTCAGATCGGCGTTAAAGCCACTCCCTCTCTTTTTGTGATAAATCCCTTTACTAACCAGATTGCTCCTGTCGGAGCTGGCCTTCTTTCTGTCCAGCAGATCGAAGAAAATATAGAATCCCAATTTGCTGAGCATCATAAGGATAGACATGACTAAGAACATAACGATCTATTTCCTTTGGGTACTTCTTCTTGTTGCTAAAGGATGGACAGCTCCCTTAGACAGTAAGATGGAAGAGTGGTTTAACAAGATGAATATCGCAAGCAATACAACCTCCTCCGATTATCTAAATTCTCGGTTAGGGGTCCATTTTCTAGGAGGCAGCGGAGTAGTGAGAAGTAACGTTTATGATATAAACCCGGCCCACCTAAGCCTTCCCACTTTCTCAGCAGGATGCGGAGGGATTGATTACACCCTTGGAGCTCTCAATATTGCTAGCAAAGAGGAGATTAAAAAATCACTCAAAAGCATTGCCTCCAACGGAGTGGGCTATGCTTTTCTCCTTGGCATTGAAACTGTTGCGCCTGTCGTAGCCTCAACTATTAAAGAGATTCAAACCTGGGCTAATCAACTTAATGCCATTAACATCAACTCCTGCCAAATCTCCTCCTCCCTTGTGCAGGGAATGTGGCCCAAAACCCAAGGTGCTTCCGAGTTTATCTGTGCCCATGCCTCTACCAAAAGCCCTATTTTCGACGATCATATCCAAGCAAGGCATGGATGTCGCGACGATAAAAAGAAAGAAGATGCAGCCATTAAAAAGGTAAAGGAGAACAAAAATTTTCTTGCGGGAGAATACAACGTAGCTTGGACTACTCTGCAAGGCTCTGGAGTAGATAAGGTCACTAAGAATCTCTTTTTAAACCTTACCGGTACCATTGTAGTAAAAAAGGGAGGAGCCATTACCTATTTTCCTAAGCTCGAAGAAACACTAGAAATTTTGCAAAATGGAGGGGTACTCAAAAATGCCTACCAGATTGCAGAAAATGAGCTAGATATTACTCAAGCCGACCTTACCATCCCTGTTGAACACTCTTGGACGAGTAAAGTCAAGGCTATTCTAAATTCGCTAAGGGAAAAAATCTTGGAAGAGGCTCAACATGGAGAAAGCACTCCTCTTACCGAGGTAGAAAAAAGTCTCCTCCAAACTACCCGTTTTCCGATTGGAAGCCTCCTTTCCCTGATGGGTCAATGGGCAGGTAATGCTACGGAAATGGTTTCTTTAAACGAATGCGCTCATCTCATCGCTTTTGAAAGGACAGCTTCTTTCGTAGATGAAATAATCACGCAGATTCTAGGTCACGCAGAAGCCATCAGGCTGATTCAGATAGATGGGGCAAGCCTTGATAAATACATCAAACAACTAGGAGACGCTTCTAGAAAAATCCACGACCTGGAAACTAAAAACTTCCAACACATTTCTGAAAAACATCAAGTTATCGAGCATCTTATTAACTTTGATAAAAACTTAAGAGACAAAGAGCGAGGAGTATAAGTCGTGAAGCTAAGGCTTTCCCTCTCAGTTTTAGCTCTATTTCTTGTTTTTCAAGCAGTCGCTTTACCAGCTTATGCGCAAAGCGCTTCTCTTCTGGAGTCAGGTTCTAAAGACACTGCCATCCATACCTATGGCGGAGGAGAGCTTCTTGCTAAGGTTTTTAATGCCATAGCTATGCTTATCTATGGAAATGCCAAAACCGGCATAGGAAAAACATTTCATAGCATTTTAAGAATTGCACTAGCTTTTGGAGGGTTTTCTACGGTTTGTCTAGCTTTTTTTAGAGAGAAATTTGAGCCCATCATTCGCTACTTCTTCTTTCCTGCTATTGCAGTTACCGGTCTTCTGCTAGTGCCACGTACAGAGATCTATGTTCAGGACCATTTAGTGCAGAAAACTCAGTCTGCAAAACACTCTTCTCTGATCAAGATAGATAACGTTCCTTTCTTCCTGGGCAAGGTCGCTTCTCTAATCAGCTCCCTTAGTTTTAAACTTACAGAAACCTTAGAAGGGGTAACTCATGGCACAAACGATGACCTTTATAACTGGACAGGTCACATCTATGCTGGGGAGAATCTCTTTCAAGCTAAAAAAATAAAAATCTCTAGTCCTGTTCTAGAGGACAACTTCCGTGAATTTTGCCGCGAATGTGCCTGGCGCGACATTGGTCTAGGCCTCTATTCCAAAGATGAACTTATGAGCGCTAAAAACCTTCTAAGCTTCTTGGAAGAGCGCACCTCAAAAATCCGTACCATGCTTTTTCGGGAGGTGACTACAAACAAAAATACAAGCCTAACTAAAACAGCTTTTATCTCTTGCAAAGAAGCCATTACCCGGATGAATAACCTTTTTAATAGAGTAGACGCGAACACGAAACAGATTTTGTTAGGAGAAATAGGCTCTGATATTGGCTTTCTCCTAGGCCAGAGTAAAAAGGGAGGAGACGAGCTAAAAAAACTGATGAAGCAACAAATTGCCATCGATCTTCTCAAAGAAGAGATGCCAGGCACCCTAGGATCATTTGCTTCAAAAAGAGCAGAAATTCAGCAAAGAGAAAACCAAAAAACCTTAGGTGCACTGGGAGTAAGTACCATCGTAGCTTTGCGCAATTTCTTTGAAGCTCTTGTCTATATGATATTCCCTTTGGTTATTATCCTTTCTCTCTTTCCCTCTGGAATTAAAACTCTTCTTTCCTGGCTCCAATTCCTCCTTTGGATCAATATTTGGCCTGTTTTTTATGTCGTAGTGAATTTTCTTCTAAGCACCTTATGGAATTACCGAAGAAATCATCTCTGGGGAGAGCAAGTAGATCTCACCCTGTTTACTTCAGAGGGGCTCTCTGAACTCTATAATTCAATGGAATCGATTGCCGCCTTGGCGATTGCTTTAATCCCTTTTCTTTCCTGGGCGCTTATAAAAGGAGGAGTTTCTCAAATGGTCCACCTGGCCTCTTCTCTTACTGATCTCTAGAACAGATGCTTTTAACCGCTCCGTTCAAAGCCAACTCAGTACTTCTGAATCTGCGGTTCAGGAAAAGTCGCTAAATCTTTCTAACTCCCTTTCTGAAACATCCCATAAGGCTGTAGGCTTTGTTGAGGCTTTTTCTAAAAATTTTCAGGCCGGGGAGAGCTTTAACCTGCAAAATATGACTAGTAGTCAGCAGATGTTTCAGGGGATACAAAGCACACTTGATGAATATAGTAAGACATTTGGGGTATCTAAGGAGGTGGCAGCCAAAGAGATGATGGAATTTGGGTTACATGGAGGGGCTGCTGCTTCGATCCTCGGAGTAAAAGCTGGAGTGCAGGGATCTTTGCAGGATGGGGTAAGCAAGATAGATGCCGACAATATAGCAAAAAGAGTGTCTTATGGGGAGAGCTTTGTTGCAATGCTACAAAATACGAGTCAGCTGTCTGAATAAGAAGTAAGCAGTATCCTCAGTAGCCAGGATATCAAAAAACATCATGATTTTGCTGAGTCATGGAACAAAACTCTTTCTTCTACAGAAGCCTTGCGCGCTGCTCATTCTCAACTGGAAAGTTTTTCTTCCTTGGATAGCTCTTTAAAAAATGAGAGCTTAGCCGTTCACCAGAACCTGAACCAGAGATTCGTAGATTTTTTAAGAACAAAAA
>JACPWA010000140.1 GCA_016191565.1 Simkania negevensis
GAATTACTAATTTTCCATTTCTTCGTGTTAATGCCCCGAATCAATCATTGTGGACTCTTAAACTTGAACGCATAATTGAACTTCAAAAAATTATCGTTGAGTAGTAACTTCTTTCATTTTTCTTTCTAAAGGAAGCTCTACTGAATCGATTAAAATGTAAAGGGATCCTAGATCTTCTTCACAGTCTATTTCTCTTAGCTTCCCTTTTTCTTCTTCCACCCTTACCTGCTTTAAAAATAGCAGGAAGAACTTTTTTAATTTACTTAGTTCGATGAGTCCTCTTTTTTCTATCGGGAAAAGAGCATGAAAAAAAATTTCCAAAAGGAGTATTTCCTCTTTTTTTAATCCTCTAAAAAGTTTTTTTAGCTCTTTGAGCGCTTCTGTTTGCTTTGAAATGATCCCCCCATTAAAATCTCTTACTTTTCCAAATCCTTTCTCAATTTCGCTTAAAAGGTAATGGCGTGCAGCATAAAGATCTACAGCAGAATCCTCACGGATAAACTGGGTGAGAGAAAGGCGCACTTTAAATATCACCCCCTCTTTAAAATATTTCTTTCTCAGCGTGCCAAGGATCTTGATCCTTTCTAAAGTAGGACTTAAAGAAAAACTGAGCTTATCAAGAAGCTCTTCAATAGAAGGACTCTTAGGGAAAACAAGACGGGCCAAGATCACTGTGAAAAAAAGATCTTGATCTGTCTCTTTATCAAAAGAAAGGATGACTTGAGGTAGGGTCTTAGCAAATTTTAGCTCATGACTCAAAGTAATAAGATGACGGAGCAGCTCCTCCTCATTGCGGGGCATAAAAAGGGGAGGTAAAAGCTGCGTGATCCGCCTTTTTAGAGAAAGGGGAAGCTGCTCTTTAAGCCTCTTCAGTTCTGGAAGGGAAAAGCTTCTATTCCCTTCCCTATCCATTTCTAAATAGAGGAGACGGATTTTCTTTTCTTCATCTACAAAGAGAAAATCACTTCCTTCCACAAAATGGGCCTTTGGAAAAGAGCTTTTTATTCCTTGGATAAGAGAGTCTTTGGAGAAGAGCTCATGCTCTTTTAATAAATTCATTCCCACAAAAACTGCTAATACCTTTTTATTCCCTATAGGAAGCTCAATCTGCCGGCTAAGAAGTTTGATAAAAAGATGGCGTCTGTAAGGCTCCTCTTCCATTTTCCTCTCCACTTTTTTTTCAAGTAGATAGAGAAGAGAGAGGATCTCGCCAACTTGCCTAGCTTTTCGATCTCTTTTAAAAGAAAGACCTTTCGCTAAAAAAAGACGTTGCATCAAGAAGAAGATCTCTTCGTCAAAGAGGGAGGGAAACCTTTTGAGCTTCTCGACTAATCTCCTCTGAATTGCTCCCCTTTTTTCTTCAATCGAAAGACCCTTCATTTCTAAAATCTGCTCCGCATAATAACGGGAAAGCAGTAGGGAAAAGCCAACGGTAAATCATCTCATAAAAAAACTCTCCTCCGTAGTCGCGAAAAAAGGCAAGGAGATGAAAAGAGAAAACCCCACTCCCTTCCTCTTTTAGATCAAGAAGGGGAAGATTTTTTTCAGATTCTAGCAAAGCAAACATCCCTTTCCCTTCAAAAGGAGAGAGGGAAGAAGAAAGGTCAAGAGCTATTTCCTTGTTTTTTAGCTCGGTTTCCATCGATAATTGAACCTGCAAAGAACTTTCTTTCTTTTTTCTTAAAAGAACTTACGTGTAATGGCAAACGATTTTTTGAAGCAAGTAAAATGGCACGGGGATGAATCACAAAGGGGGGATCAGCCGCTTTGGTAAGTGCTTCCTCAAAGCTTAAATGTGCAAGAAGTTCCCCCCCTTGATGCTTCGCTGGATCCTGAGAATAAATCCCCCGCACGTCCTTATAAAACTCCACCCTCTCTGCCTGCAAAGCTACAGCGAGAGCCACAGCAGAGGTATCTGAGCCTCCTCTTCCTAAGGTTGTAATTTCTTTTGTCTCGCTCACCCCCTGAAACCCAGCAACAATCACGATTTTATTTTCCCCTAAATGCTTTTCGATCCGAATTGGCTTGACGTCGATCACTTCTGCATCCAAATGGTCTGGGGTAGTGATAATTCCCGACTGACTTCCTGTTAAACTAATTGCCTCCTCCCCTCTTGCATGCAGCGCCATGGCCAGGAGAGCCATACTGATCCGCTCTCCTACAGAAAGGAGCATATCTTGCTCTCGCTTCGGAGGCTTTTTGGAGACCTTATAAGCGAGCTTAAGGAGAAGGTCTGTCATCTCTCCCATTGCACTTACTACAATGATTAAACGAGAATATTCCTTTTTTCTCTGCTGAATCAGCTCAGCTGCCCTTATAATATGCCTGGGAGTTGCAAGGGCGGCCCCCCCAAACTTCATCACAACTGTCTTCATATGTGCACATTGACATTCAAGATAGACCGTATACTGAAGCTGGTCTAAAATCAATAAAATTGAGGGTAAAAAAGAATCATCTTATAAAGAAAAGTTTTACTGTTCTAGCTGAATCTATCCGCAAACTCCTATAAAATTTCTTATTTTCTGCATCCAAACTACAATGAGAGCTAAATTCAAAAAAGCAGTCTCATACGCCATTTTTCTTTCCCAACGTATATTAAGCCTTCGAAATTTTCTCTGTAGCAAACTTAAGGCAGTGCCTAGAGAAACAAAAAAGTGCTATGGGAGCAAAATTCCCCTCTTTTTTCATAGAGAGGCGAAAGTTTTAAGCTAAATTAAGCTCAAAAAGTGCGCGTGGGTCCCCTCATTTTTCAATAGACTTCTTTCGAAACGCGCTTTGTTTGGAAAAATGGCGAGTCTTAGACAGGTCTTAAAAACGATTTTGAAGA
>JACPWA010000162.1 GCA_016191565.1 Simkania negevensis
CAACACAAACTCAAAATGTGGAAGTAGTTCAGACTTTTGCTTCAAAGGTGATTATAATAATAAATACAAATGTAGTTTTTGTTGGAATTAATCAAAATTGAATTAAAGGTGGTGAGTACTCTCCATTCTATCTCTTTTCCTTTTTTTCCTAGCAGGATAAAGTAGAAGAAAAAAAAGAGAAATGTTAAGTGAAGGACCCTCTACTTAAGATTGTAAAAGATTTTCTAACTTCGCATCTTAAGGGAAGGGGCCCTCTTCTTTTGGGTCTATCGGGAGGGCCCGATTCTTTAGCTCTCTTTTACCTGCTCATGAAATGTCCTCTTTCCTCCTCTTTTTCCCTTCATCTTGCCCATGTGGACCATGGGTGGAGAAAGGAGAGTAGGGAGGAGGCAAAAGTCTTAGAGGAAATGGCTAAAAAATTTGCTCTTCCCTTTCATCTAAAACAGCTCGCTGAATTAGGGAGAGAAAACCTGGAAGAAAAGAGTCGCGATGAAAGGAGAAATTTTTTTTTAGAGCTTCATCATAAACATCGTTATCAAGCCCTCCTTTTGGCGCATCAAGGAGATGATCAGGCAGAAACTGTTTTAAAAAGAATCTTTGAAGGGGCAAGTTTTAGGGGACTGGGAGGAATCCAGCCTGCTAGCTCTTTTAAAGATTTACCCATTTGGCGCCCTCTTCTTAAAGTAGAGAAAAGAAAGATTACAGCATGGCTGGAAAAAAATAAGCTGCAAGCATTTGAAGATCCTACAAACTTAGATCCCCACTTTTTAAGAGGTAGGCTTCGGAGCGAGATTCTTCCCTTTCTGGAAAGCCAATTTGGGAAAAAAATCGGATATAACCTCCTGAGTTTTGCCGATCTTTTTCAGAGAATTAGCTGTTATTTTGAAAAAAAGGGGGAGCTCATTGAGAAGAAAATGAATAAGGGCCCTTTTGGTATCTATCTCAATTTAGCAGAACTTTCAGAGTTAGACCCTCTTGTTTGGGATTTTTTTTGGAGCAAGTGGGCGATCGAAGAAAAGGCCCGTTTCTCTAGGGAAGCAAAAGAGCTTTTGCTTCATCTCATTAAAGAAAATTCTCCCTACCATCAGGTGGTGGCTCCTCCCTACCTTTTTTGTGTTAATACTTTTCATCTTTTTGTAGTAAAAAGGGAATTTCCTTTCTTTTCCTGGGGAAAGTGGGAGCTCCTTGAAGAGGGAAAAAAAGGGGGGTGGCTTCCTTTCTTCCTTGGAAAGATCCCTCTCTTTCCAACAAAGGGGACTTTGATTTCCTATGCTGCCTTAGACCAAAAGAGGAGAAGCCGGATAAAAAAACATTATCAAAAACGGAGAATACCCCCCTTTTTACATGAAAAAGCTCCCCTTATAGTAGGGGAGGAAAATGAGCTTTATGAAGTGTTAAGCGGTCAGTTAACTAAAGTAGTCTAGACTGGAGAGCCTGGTTCTGCTTCCCAGAAATTCGTTGCCCCGGGGCTTTCACTTAAATCCCAGGGCAACGAATTTCTGGGAAGCAGCACTAGCTCAAGTTATTTGAGGTCTTACCACCTGACAATTTTTAAACAAAAAAATTGCCTTCTGTAAGTAAACTGGAGAAGTTTATTGATCAGGAGGTCTATGAGAAATGAGTATGGCGATATTAGACAGATCCTAAGCTTATTGCTATGTACTTGAAGAAATTTCAAGTCGCTCTGAAAAAAGTAGGAATTGAAAGCGGTTCTTTAAGTCACTATTTAGTCAAGGAGTTGCAAAAGTTAGGTATCCCAGCTATTTGTATTGATGCC
>JACPWA010000163.1 GCA_016191565.1 Simkania negevensis
GGAAAAATGGCGCGTTTTAGACAGATCTTAAAAACGATTGTGAAGACAATGTGGGAACACATGGCTGAAAAAAGCGGTTTTTAGAGATGGCAAAAATCGTTGTTTTGGCAAATAAATGGAGTTTCGAAAGAAGTCTAATGATACAAAGCTTTGAAGAGAGTGTGTTATACGGCTAGAATGTATACGTTTATTTTTCAGAAATGGTATTACTTTCGAGTTCAAATACTAGCGCGTTATCTACTTCTTTCAGACGATCTAGATTTAGCATGCCGACCTCATAGGAAAAAGAATCGACAAGATGAAACGGCACACATACTGTCCGGTTCTTTTGTGAATGCTCCTTAAAGGCAAGGGTCACTTCTACGAGGTAAGAGGGTCTTTTTAGGAAATTTGAAAAAGATAAAGAAAGATCTTTTAACCCCTTCACTTCAACCCTCTCTTTTCCCTTTTCCATTAGCACTAAGAATTTTTGATCTCTTTGTCGTTTTTCAATACGGAGATTGATATTTCCTTCAGGAAGTTCTATATCAATAGTAAAGTTAGCTTTTGCTGCTTTTTTTGAAGCAAGTTCAAGTTCTGAAAGACTTAAAAGTGTGGTCTTTTCTACAAAGTCTTTCCACATCTTCTTCTGGTTTTCTGAAGGTTCATTTAGATAATAGGGATATACAAGAGTAAAGCAAAGAGTCTTTCCCCCTTCTGTATTTAAGCCCACCCAAAGGGTATACTCTTCTCTTCCCTTGGGACTCTTAGCCCTAAGATGCCGATAAGGAAAAATCCCCCATTTTCCCTTGCGAAGGGAAATCCCAGTAAATCCTTCTCCTTGCAATTGCTTATGGATCTCTCCATCCAATGAGAAACGATCAAAACTAATTTGCTTTGTATCGATAGCTATCTGCGCTTGAATCAAGCAACCATTTAAGGAGGAAGGGTATTGAAAATATTGTTCGAGAGTTTCTTTCTTTCCCCAGAAATATTCCGCAGTCGATTTTGGATCCATGTCTTGAATCGCAAGAACGAAGCCTTTAGGTAGACCGTTTGTCTACCACAATTTGCTTATTCTCTTCTTTGGCACATTTTTTTGCAGCAGCTATTTCTTCAGATTTGTCTTTTCGTTGCCTTTATTTCATTTTAACGTTTGAAAAAAATCGTTCC
>JACPWA010000164.1 GCA_016191565.1 Simkania negevensis
CTTATGATAAAAAGGATTTGCTCTTCATCAAAGAGTTCATACTTGTCCTTTAAATGGGCGTGAACAAGGACACTTAGGACAGGTTTAGATCCAAAGGTAAAATAGAGGGAAGAAGAAAAAAAGCGTAGGTCCATGTATTCCTTAAAAGGAAAGAGAGTCGTATTTCTGGAGAGTTTTCTGCGGATAAAATAAATGAAGTAAGCTAGTTTTGCTAGATGAAACGCAGAGCGCTGATTGATAAAGGACGGCTCTATAAGCACTACAATCCGACTAAGTGCTTCAAAGAGCGCGATGTCGATTGTGCGTGGAAATTTGTATACGAGCTTTTCTAAAATCTGCCTAGATAGCTTTTCTTTTTCTTCTGAAGAAAGAGAGAGCAACTCATGTTGCTGAGCGAGTCCCTTAAAGTCTGCTAGGCTGCGCATAAGTAAAGCCCTATTTTTTTTCTAATAGCTAAAGTATTTTGCTAATATTCCTATAGATGTTTTTACGGCCTATATTAAGCCCATTTTGGTTATTTGTAATGAGATATTGAATGATAAGCGACTCCAATATCTGGGGATTGTAGATAGGACAATTAACTATGCTAGCAGAGAGATAGGAAAAGAAAAACAAAAGATTACTAGAAGAAGGAAAACTTAACAGTAAGACTAAGGAGCAGAGCAACCCGTTTCGGATGCAATAGGTGAGCTTTGTGCATATGGTTTATTTAAGTTTATTTGTGTAATCTAAAGCATTAAAATTTTATTGATTAAATTGCAGCTCTATTTCCTTCACTTACGCAATAACACCTAACTTTATATCTCTTCTTGTAGATAAGAAATAAGATGGAATATACTTAATAAAGAGGAAAAGTAGATAGGTTAAATGAAATATCAAAAAATCGAACCCTTTGAAAGTCACTTAGAACAATCTCTCCCCAACTATCCTCCTCCTTGCTACCTTCTCGTTGGGTTTGAAGCCTCAGAGCGGGCTTTCTTGATTAAAAGAATCATTCTCCTTTTGCAACAAGGGGAGAAAAAAACACATGTAGAATCTTGGAGCGCTTCTTTATTTTCTTCGGAGCAACTGTGCGATGAAATCTCCTCTCCTCATCTCTTTTATCAAGGAAGAATTTTTCTTTATGATGAGATAGAAGAGTTGAAAAAAGAAAATCTTGCCCAGATTGCTAAAACGCTTGAAGGGCTTCCGATCGAAAATTACCTGATTTTAAGTGGGCTCCACCTTAAGGGAGATCCTACTTTTTACGATAAGATCAAGAGAAAGGGAGTCATGCTCGATCTTTCTTTCGAAAAGCCTTGGGAAAAAAAAGAGCGCTTTGCCCGCTGGCTCTACTCCTATATAAAAGAAGAGGGAAAAAGCATTGATCAAAAGAGTCTTTCCACTTTTATAGATTGCTCATCTCTTGACTTTGGCTCGCTTTTAAGGGAGATGGAAAAAGTGGTGACCTTTGTAGGGAAAGAGAAAACAATCGATCTCAATAGGATCAAAGAGGTGTGTAAATCAGATCTAAATGTAAGGGGATGGGAGCTTTCTGAAGAGATGATCTGGGGAGATCAGATCACTGTTTCTGGTCTAGAAGAGATCGATTCTTCTGATTTTCCTCTTCTGCTGGGGCAGCTTCGCTATCACCTTCGCTTAGGATTGAACATTTCCACCTGTATAGAAAGCAATCGAGAGCAACTTATTGAGCAGAAAGGGGGAAAAATCAATAAGTCTAAAATCGAGCGGTACAAAAATTTTTGCAAAAAGAAGCACTCTTCCTATTTTACCAAGGGGCTAGTAGAACTTTTTGCCATTGATAGAAGATGGCGGGAAGGGGGAAGAGACCCCCTGTCTCTACTGACCTTTTTCTTGGCTACATTTAAAAGAAAAGGGAATGTATTTTCATGAAATTTCCAGGTCTTTTTCTTTTACCTAATCTTCTCTATTCAGAGCTAGAGCACCACGACTTTCTTCCTCCAAGGACAGACAAGCTGGTTTCTCATTTAGATGGGCTTATTGCAGAAAGCCCTAAGGGAGGAAGGGCTTTTCTAAAACGCTTTACTTTTCCAGAAGGGAGATCTTTTAGAGAGGTTCCCATTGCCATTTTAAATGAGCACACTACAAAAGAGGAAAAAAAAGCACTTGTAGAACCTTTAAAAAGGGGGGAGTCATGGGGGATGATTTCAGACTGTGGCCTTCCTTCCCTTGCCGATCCGGGAGCTGATCTTGTCTTTGAGGTGCGCAAACTCGGGATTCCCATCGAGGTGATCCTAGGTCCTTCTTCTCTTATCTTGGCTCTTCTTCACTCTGGCCTTGGAGGGGAAAGGTTTGCCTTCCATGGCTATCTTCCCCGAGAAATAGAGCCTTTAAAAGAAAAACTTCTTGCCTTAGAAAAGCGCTCTCTAAAAGAAGGGGAGACAGAGCTCTTTATTGAAGCTCCTTATCGGACAGAAAAGCTTTTCTATATTCTATTAGAAACCCTTTCTCCCGAGACCTTTCTTTCTTTATCGCTTGATCTTTCCCTTCCTACTCAGATGGTAAGTACCAAGAAAATTAAAGAATGGAGAAAGGAAA
>JACPWA010000165.1 GCA_016191565.1 Simkania negevensis
AAAAACTTTGACTTCTGCAAGTTTTTGGTTCTCTCCGACTTGTAATTTTTCAGCCGGCTTTATCCAAGCCTGTCTGAAAAATTACAAGCCGAATATAATCAAAAACTTATCGAATTCAAGGTTTTTAGATGTACAAAGTCCAGCTTACGCAAAAAGGAAGAGCAGAGGGAAGTACATCTTTTGAATCTCAATCGCTTCAAATCACTGCGGGTTTTTAGAGAGTATCTCTTTCGCTATGTAAAGTAGGATACAGTTCTTTTCCTGTTCTTGCCTTTGCTCCTGAGTCTCTAAGCCAAACCGAAAGGGCATAGGCAATCATCGAGCGGCTGCTTTTTTTGAGGAAAAAATCGAGAGGAATGAAAAAGGCTACCCCTTTTTCGTGGTAGCGACTCCCATTAACGATATCATGTGCGCTGGTGAGTGTATACCAAAGGGTAAATCGCATCCCGCTAGGAAAATAACGGGTAGCTTCAAAGCGGGCCCCCTTATCCCTAGCTAAGAATTGTCCCACACTTACCTTCAGACCGACCTGGAGCGGTTTAATATCATAGTAGAGATCTAAAAAGTACTGGTAGCCGATAAAATGCACATGGGTAGGGGTGGTCTCCTTATATTTTTTTACTTTAGTGGTAAAGCCAAGGCCATGATACTTCCGTTTGAGCACACATGCCCCTTCCACACCCACAGCCCAACAGGAACTGACCGGATAATAAAGAACTTCAGCACCCACCCCTCCATAGGCTGCTTCGAAATAACCGAGCGCTCCTCTTATATACCATCCTTTCCCCCAAGCAGAGCCCTTTTGAATATAAGCTTGATCTAACGAAAAGCTATTTGTTTGATAGTAGCGAGGAGCATCGGTGCGTACCTGGAGAAGTTGAGAAGGATTCAGCAAATCTCTATCTCCTATATCAGAGCAGTTCGATTTGATATTGTAGCTCCCCTGTATGTTGTAATAGATCTGATCAAAAAGATAGCCTTCCGGTCCTCCGGTTAATCCGAAGCTGTATTTATATTTACCAGTAGAACTTCCAAAGAAGCTGAGAAGACGGGGGCGAAGGGTCAACGTCCATATCTTTTTTCTTCGCTGATAGATAAGAGCCCCCTCATAGAGGTTAGGAGGAGGCGTAGGCTCTTTCATCGGAGTGAGAGTTTCAAAAAGAAATGCGCCGATTTTATCCTCCCGATAGTTTTGTAGCTCTTCCAATTTGAATTGATATTCATGGGTAGGAACCCCATCTGCTTCGATCACTACTGTAATGGTGCGCACGTTTGCAGGTGATAGAGTAGCTAGAATAGCAACAATCCGTTTCTTTACATCCCTTTCTACCCGATATTTTATATTGATCAGCTTTAGCCAAAGCGCCTTTCCTCTCTCCTCATCAGTAGTGATATAAGCTTGATAGAGGTTAAATCCCTGCTTGGAAAAGGCATAGGCAAGCTCATGAGCAAGCTCTTTTTCTTCCCGAAAAGCGCCGATTGGTTCTCGATTGAGGGGAGAATTATAAAGAGGGGGATTATCAACCTTTGGGAAAAAACCTTTTAAGTCCCCAAAATTACAGTGAAGAGAAGCAGAGGCAGCGATTTTTTCTCCTCGAAGGGAACTAACACTGAGCTGGAGAAAATCAAAGAGAGTTGTAGAAAGGCCTAAGTTGATACGCGATTTTACACTTCTCCCTTTGGGATGTTCCTCTGGATGTTGTTTGTAATTGATCGCATCCCATTCCGCAAGCAAAGTA
>JACPWA010000096.1 GCA_016191565.1 Simkania negevensis
AGCTTCTGGTGTGATTTGCTGCACTGTATCTTTCAAAGGAGTAGAAGGGGGAAGAAAGGAATCGACAGCGTGAACAGAAAAGAGAGAAAATAGCGGGAGAAAGTAGAGAATAGGTGTTTTCATAAAGAGCGTAAGTATCCTGTGTGATCTTGCTGATCGCTTTATAATTGTTTCCTCTATTTTTATCTAAAAGATTTTTTTAAAAGGCTAGGTTTTCAGGAATTTAAATTGGTTGATCATCGAATCTAATAATTTGAGCCAACTATAGGAATGGCTTGCAAATTGTTTGAGCAAGAAAAACCAGCCTGCCCAAACAAGAGCAAGGCCGAGAAGCGATTTGATCGACATTCCTAGGAAGGCAATTTGCACTTGAGGAGCAAGTCGGTTTGCAATTCCAAGGAACATCTCTCCCATCAGGATGGCGATTAAAGCAGGAGCTGCCAATTGAATAGAGATAGTGGCCACCTGGTTAATAATATCTACAGCAGTTTGCCAAAAGGGGTTGGCAAGCTGGAAGAAAAGGGGATTGACAAAGCTATCTGCAGGGATAAGATCGTAAGATTTGACCAGAGCGTCGAAAAAGAGAAAGGGGCCATCGATTTGAAAGAAGAGAATAATGAAGATATAGTTATAGAAAACACCGATAGGAGAGGATTGGTTTTGCATCGTAGGATCTTGTGATTGCATGATGGAGGCTCCCCTTAGGTAGTCGATGATAATACCGCTAGACTGTACGATATAAAAGGGAAAGGAAATAATAAAACCCATAATAAAGCCAATGAAAAGCTCTTTGATTGAATATCCAATAAAGTTAGTATCGAATTCCACTGAGTGAGAGGCTTTGGTAACTAAGATGGGGAGAAAAATCACGCTTAAAGAAAGAGCAAGGACTACCCTTCCCATAATCGGAGTAGCTTTAGTCCCCAAAAAAGGGGCAAGGGCCACAATAGGAACAATGCGCATTAAGGTGAGAAGATAGAGAGTCAAAACTCCCATCCAGGAGAGATTAGGAAGGTTGAAGAAGAAAGTGAGGTAACCCATTTATACAAAGCCTAGTTGATTTGTAAAGATTTCTGTTTAATTTTCTGCTCTTATACTAAATGTAAGAAATAAAATGACTACAGTGGATCGCTTAAGCATGCCACCTTCGAGAGATCTTTTCTCGCTAATGTTTAAAAACATAAGCTTCGAAAAGATCTCTCAAACTTTAAAGCCGCGTTTGCGTTAATCCTTACCTAATACCACTTAGGGAAGTTCTGAAAAATCGTATTGGCAAACTGCATGATCTGAGCGCATAAAAATCCTCCCATGAGAAGAAGAGTCATGATGACAGCGACTAGCTTCACCGTAAAGGAAAGAGTTTGTTCCTGAATTTGGGTAGCTGCTTGAAAAACTGCCACAAAAAGCCCCAAAGCCATACTAATGAGAATAGGAGGACCTGAAAGGATTAAAATAAGGAGAAGAGCTTGGTAAGAGAGTTGGTAAATTTCGGTTTGATACATCTTAATTATAGCTCCTACTTATAAGTGAGGACAAGCCCTTGAATGATCAAAGTCCATCCATCTGTCATGACAATAAGGAGGAGTTTTAGAGGAAGAGCAATGGTCAATGGAGAAAGCATCATCATTCCCATGGCGAGCAAAATATTTGAAGTGACAAGATCAATAACGAAAAAGGGGAGATAGATAAGCACTCCTATCTCAAACGCACCTTTAATTTGAGAGGTGATGAAAGCAGGAACCAGCACAATAAAATCGTCTACCTTGAGATCTGTTTGAAATTCTTTTGGAAAGCTTCGCTGAGCAAGTTGAAAAAAATTCCGCTGATGGGAGGAAGTCATATTGCGCACTAAGAAATTGCGCATGGGCTCTTTTGCTTTCTCAACCACATTGATGAGATAGAAAGCAGAATCTTTGGAAAAAAGTTCTTTAGGCACCTCATGCTGAATATATTCTTTGGCTGAGTTATACATGGCAAGTCCAGTGGGAAACATCACATAGATAGTCATCAAAAGAGCGATTCCATTAAGTGCCTGGTTTGGAGGGGACTGCTGCACTCCAAGTGCGTTGCGAAGGAGAGAAAGAACGATAATGATTTTAACAAAAGAAGTGAGAAGCATAATAGCAAAAGGGAGGAGCGCTACCCCTGCTAGTACTGACACCATTGTGATCATATTGGGTGCTTTTCCCTCACCCTCTGCCGTTGCGGTTACCTTTTCAACTATCTGTGGCGCTGTTAATAAAGGGGTTGGGGAAATCGTAGCTGTAGTAGGCGCCTCAGTTTGTGCATAGATGAAAAAAGGGGAAAAAAAGAGAAAAGAGAAAAGGAAGAAAAGAAGAGGTTTGACTATAATAGATTTTTTCATTTTTAGCGTCCCATAAACGCGGCAAAGGCAGCTTCTAGAGCTTGCCATTGATTTGCTAAACTTGCGTTGATGATACCAGCTTCAGTTTCTATAATACAACCCCCTGGTGCAATGTCCTCTCGGTCTTCAAGAGAAAAA
>JACPWA010000097.1 GCA_016191565.1 Simkania negevensis
GATTAAAATGCGCGAGTGCTTTACAAGGGCGCTTCACACTAAAGAAGGGGTCATATCAAATCAGAAAGCAAAAGAGCTCCTAGCCTCTCTTCTTAAGGAAGAGGACCAAAAACACCCTTTTTCAGACCAGGAGCTTTCAAAGAAATTAGAAGAATGGGGAGTTTTTTGTGCTAGGCGAACCGTGACAAAATATCGAAAGCAATTAGAGATTCTCTCTTCCAATAAAAGAAAGTAGTAAGGAGATTTTCTGCATCATTGTGCGCAAGGCATAGCCTGCTCATGGCTATTTAACGTTGGCTTGATGCTTATTAGTAAAAACTTGACTTAAAACTAATTAAAAATTTAATATTGTTATTTCACTTTACAAGGAGCGTCTTATGTCAGTGGATTCAGTACCGGCAGATTCGGTGAGTCTAGAACGTTTAAATGAGACTATGTGGTCCTTTTCTCCTAGTGGAGAATCGGTTGCACAAGAGGTTCGCATTATAACTCCCTCCTTTAAGAACCGATCTCTAGACTATCAACTTGCATGTCTGGCCGCTAATTTTATAAATAAGCAAAATCAGCTTCCTCCCGGTCTTAATCTGTCTGATGAAAAAGTGGAAGGTATTGCTCCTGATCTGCGCAAATCATGGCAGTTTACAGACGTTACCGAGAAGTGGTCAAAAGGCTGTCAAGCAGATAATCTTGTCTCTCGCACCCTTACTACCCTTCATACCTTTAAGAACCTCCCCTATAGAGTAATAGAGATAAAACCAGCCACTTGGTCTGATACCCTTTCGTGGACGGCAAGCAGAGCATTTAGCTGGCTTAAAGCATGGGTTGTTTCAGAAAAAGCCTATGTCGAACATCCAAAGCCGTTGAAAGCTACTTGGACTCTTGAGGGAAATAAAACCTCTTTCTTGTTGAATGGGGCTTTTACAGACCCCTTTACACAACTTGCAACAGCTGCTTTAAAGCGGGATGAAACATCGTTTATTTCAGAAAGAGACTTTGCTGGTTCATACCGTTTTGTGTGGGATAAAAAAAGTACAGAGCTTCGTCTAGAGCCGATACCTGTAAAACCGTTGCAGCCTGTCCCTGGGGAAGAGGATCCTGCTATTGCAGCGGTAATTGCCTATCGTGATTTTTTAAAAGCGACCTATGGTTGGCGCATTCTAGATGCCACTAAGTTTGAAGATGAAATACGTCACTACGGAGACATTTTTACTAACCGGTCTAACGATGAAGAGCAATTATTTGGTTACTTGAAGAGTACTTTTGGGATCGATTTTGGTGAGATGATCCGTCTAAGACAACCTCTTCTTCCAGACCATATATTTAAGTGCAATATTGCTATTGGTAATATTGAAATGCCACAGGTTGAGAGCCTCTACTTAAGAATTGTTAAAAGACTAAAAGTACTGCCCGAACATATTCCCGACATGGAGCGCCGTTTTCCTGCTGATACTCAGCTAAATGACCCGGGAGTCTTTGTTAATTTTTTTCAAGAGTTTGTATCTTTTCTCCTTGATCCCCTCTCACGTAATGACTTAGGAGAGAACTCGTTTTTCCTTAACCTCTTTTCCTTACGAGAGATTCGCGGCTTATATAAGGCTTTTAACCGGTTTGCTAAAGGGGACCTAACCGTGGGGCGTTTTCGTGCATTTTTGGACTCTTTTGATACATATGTCGACGGATATCAAAACCCTGGTTATGGAGAAAAGATTCGAGAACTAGAACCTGAAGCTTTCCATCGCTTAATGGAGATCCTCTACGTAGACACTCACCTACTCAAATCGCAACAGCCTAAACAATCTGATTCTTTTTTCACTGGCCGTAAGATTGCTCATTTGGGGATTAGCGGATATAAGACCATGGGGGATAGGAATACCTATGATCCTTCACGAAATCTTTTTGAGCTTCTTCACGTCTACCCAGAATTGGTGGAAGCGGATACAGATGATAGATTAAACGAACTTTTGTCGATGGTAGTAGCGAAAAAAGCTCTTTGGAGTCAATATCCTCTAAGACCGATCGAAATGCTTTCACTACCAGCATCAGCTCAACAGCAAGATGTCCGCAGAGTGGGAAGAGTGATCCCTTTCCCCACTAAAGACGGCGAGCCACGCTATTATTTTGTTGATGGTCTTTTAAATGACGGGGGAGGAGATCTTAATTATGTCTTGGTTCCAGCTTGTAAAGGTTATATGGAAACTAAAGGTGAGGATCCCAGAACTGGAAAACGAGCTCCTTTAATTAAACTCTATCGAAGTACAGCCAGTGATGCCGAGGCTGAAAGCGGGGTTGACACTTTGCTTGCAGATACAAACCCCGAGAAAGTAGGTGCTCTCGACTTTTCCTTAGGAGATGAATATGAGACGATCTATTTCAACCGATGTACAATGCCAATCTGGGCTGCTTATCTCCTTACAAAGGACACTGTCCATGATATTCCTCAGGCTAAGAAGCTTTTTAATGAGGAAAAATTTAAAAAGGCCCCGTTTCAACCCCAGCTTGGTAGCTTAGAAAAGCGCAAGCAAATCATGCAAGATTTCTTAGTTTGGCAAATCCAAGCGCTTCACCTAGCTGATGCAGACACAGCAAAAAAAGAAGCCTCTACTCGTATTAAGGCATTTATTGCGCAGGTTGGAGAGGAAAGATTTAACAACTATTTAACACAGACTTTAGAAGGAAGGGAATGGGTAAACGACAAAATGGCACAAGATATCCACTTTGTAGGACATAGCTTAGGGGGAGCGTTAAGTCAAAGTGGAATGAACCATTTTGGACCAGAGGCTCGTCGGATCCCTTTAGCACATTGTAATTTTAAATGCTTTACTTTTGATTCTCCAGGAGTCACTCTCAATGAAGCTAGGAAATTTGTCCAATTTGGACGTGATCACCGTGCTATTTTAGCGCAGTTTGGACAGAAATGGGAGATCCACCATCGCTTTGAACAGGGAGATCTCGTTCCTTTAGGAGGCGAATGTTTACTAGGAGCTCAAGACAAGGAGTTTTCTGATACAGATTGGCTTACCGTTACAGGAGAAGTCCGTATTCCTAAAGATACAGCAACAGATATAGTGATTACAACAAACCCAACACATGGAAGACGGTTTCTTCAAGCAAAAGCAGGTAAAGATAAGGACTATACAGTCGAACCATTGACGATGAGTGAGCTCTTTCAATTAAAAAGAGGCTGGACGTTAGGAAATGAGCTTCGTAGGAAACTCAATTATAATCGGCTTGAAACAACATTCTCTTCAGATACCCTTGTCCGTAGAGGGCTGCCAGGAACATTAGCTTATGGGGTGTTTAAGATTAAAAAATTCTTCTCCTCCCAACCTAAGAAGCATGAGCTCGACAAAAATGGCGTTCTCTATTGCACATATAAAGGCTATACAGCGAGTCCAGCATAGTAATCTATAAGCTTACAGAGCACTAGGATCTACATAAGTAGAAATAAGCTTAACTCTTAGATTAATCCCAGAACTCATATGTTTTTCCATACTTGTTATTCCCCTTCTGCCTGGGTGAGGAGCTTTTGCTGATTATAGAATAGGCCAACACGATGTTTAGAACCAAACTCTTTCCAACATTCGACCATCTCTGTAGGAGTAGTAAAATTCATTTCCTTTAGGTCTCTTTCGAGGTCTACTTTGCGATAGAGCCCCATCTTTAGTCGATCAGGATGCATAAATTTTCCTTTTCCCCGAGAAATCATCCAGCAATAGATCCCTTTTTCTCTCATAGATAGCTGCTTAGTAGCCTCCTCTCCTTCTTCTCCAAGATGAAAGTAAAAGCCATAAGCCCCAGTTTTTTGCATCGCTTTAATACAAGATTCTAGGTCGATTTTTTCATGCACTTGTACTCCATCTCCTGTAAGGAGAAGATAAGAGGGAGAGAGCTCTTCTCCAAAAAAACTTTTCAAAAGAGCAGCTTTAAAACTCTGTTTTGCAAGAAATGAGGGATGAACAAAATGGACTTCTTGGAATGTTTCTTTAAGAGCTTCATAGCTGGGGAGATCTTTTTCTGATGCTTGATAGATTACATAGATCTGGTCAAGCCCATCAACATAGCGGAGTATTGACTCTAAACAGGTGTGCAGCCTTGTAGGGGTCCCATCTGAAATAATAATCAGGTCGGCCATTTTTTGCTTCCTTTCCTGACCTGAAACAGCAGCCTGCCCCTTTTGAGAAGAAGGGACTCTTTCCTTTTGCTCTATGAGGGCGAGTTTTTTCTTTTTTTTATCCCATCTTCTATCATGCACATAGAGAACATCAGGGATAAATCGAACATGAGATTTACCAATTTCAGCAATGGGATAGAGAAGAGAGGTTTCATTATGAAGGGACAAAAAATAATTCCCTGATCCCTTCCCTTCAATTTTTAGTTTTTTAAACAGTCCGGCATAAAAGGTTTTTAAATGAGCGACCATCCAAGGAGCTTTTTGTATCTTTTTCTTGGCTAGGTTTTTTTTAGGAAGGGGGAGATGATTTTCTTTAAGAGTAGGATATTCTACATATTGTCCATAGGCTAGCCACACGTCGGGATTTTCATAGGTTTGATTAAGCTCAGAAAGAACCTCAAGGTGAGCAAGCCAATCATTGCCATACAGGTGAACAATCACTTCATCATCAGAAAGGTTACTTACTAATTGATAATAACTTTCATAGATTTCATAGTTTTTCTCTTTAGAAACAATCTTGATCCTATCTCTCTTTTCCGAAGCCTCTGTAAGAGCGGTGAGAGTTTCTATTGTCCCATCTGTAGAGCCCTGATCCAGATAGAGCACCTGGAAACGTGAATACTTTTGGCCTAAGAGCGAATCAAAGTTCCTCTTTATTGTGTCTATGTTGTTATGGGTTAACACAATAAAAGTAAAGCTCTTTATCTTTAAAGGGGCATAGTTAGCAGCATAAAAGTCTTGAGCAGGAAGAATGGCAGATTGTTTTTTTGCCCGAATAATTCGGTATTCTTTCACGATGAAAAGGGGAAGAGCAAGGATAATGCAAAAGATAAACACCCGATGAAGGAGGCTTTTTTCTTTTTTTCTCTTTTCCATAGTGCAACCATGTAGGGCGTCCATACGTGCCTGAACTGGTTGATATAGCGATAGTTTCTGATTGTCAATATTAATTATGCTATTATAAAGAGATTAACAATATTTAATTTAATATTTATACTAAATGTAAGAAATAAATCTACTAAATTGGTTCGAATAACATGCCACTTTCGAGAGATCTTTTCTCGCTAATATTTAAAAACATAAATTTCGAAAAGATCTCTCAAGTTTGTCATGTTATTCGAACCAATTTAGTAACTTTATTTCTTACATTTATAGTGCATTAAACTTTGCATGATAAAATTCATCCGCGTCTTTTCGCATGGAATCTCGCATTCGAACTCACCGACTTTACAAAGTCGCCTCGCTTTCCATGCTGCATTCCATGCAAAAATCTTGCAGCCAATTTTATCA
>JACPWA010000038.1 GCA_016191565.1 Simkania negevensis
ACAGATTTGAGCGATCTTTTCGAAGCTTATGTTTTTAAACATTAGCGAGAAAAGATCTCTCGAAGATGATATGTTAGGCGATCCAATTTAGTCATTTTATTTTTTACATTTAGTATAAATCCCGATCCTGTTTTGGATAAAGGATATTTTAGCGAAATGATCGATTTCAGTCAGCTTTTACGATCCCTTCTCTTCCATTGAAGAGATCGCCTGTTCTGTATCGAACACATCAGAGATGTAGTGTTTGAGTAACTTGAGGATTAATTTCGGGGTGTTATATACCCCTTTAGTGGAAAAAACAATTTCAAGATGGGGCTTGTCTCCGTTTATCCTTCCAATAAGAACAATAGTGGTTGGAATCTCATCGATTAACTTGGGAACAATCCAGATTACAAATTGGTGGTTGAAAAGGGTCACCTTTTCCGAAGTTTCGATTACATGGAAATAATGGGGGAGTTGATCAATACCCTCTTTGTCTTCAAAAGTTTCAAAATGAAGCAGCCCAGTCTTTTCAAGAAGGGAGAGATCGACTTCAGAGATTCCTTCTGGAATCCAGCGAGGAAGATCAGTAATGAAATCGCTATATGCTTGATCAAGCTGGGTTGGGTTCATGGAAACCTTATGCTATTGTCTATTTTCTTTTTACATAAAGAGGAGTCGGTTTTTTTAAAATAGATTTTTACATTGTGTCGTCGTTAGTCCTCCATTTAATTGGATATGACTCAATCGATCTAAAATGAGTCGAATGAGTCATAAGCTTATATCTATTTGACTCATATAGCTCAATCAACTCTTGTAAGATGTTGTTTCATCGTTTGCACATTTCTCTCCGATCTGCTAAAAATGAAGAAATATGCTCACTTATAGATGAAAAAAATTACCCTTCTTTGTCTACTTTTCCCCTCTTTTTTCTTATTAGCACGCCCCTTGCCAGTAGAGGTGCAGGCCAAAGGGGCGATTGTAATGAATGCAGACACCGGTGCCATTTTATTTCAAAAAAATGCCTATGAGCCGATGTACCCAGCGAGCGTGACTAAGATTGCCACCCTGCTCTATGCGGTTTCACAGCTAGGAGAAGGAATCGATAAAGAAGTAATCACACCAGCAGAGTGTTTAAAGAGGATGGCAAAAAGTATTAAGGAGGAGCGAAAATATCAAGATCCCCCTTACTTACTGGAGCCAGATGGAACCCATTTTTTTATTAGAAGGGGAGAAAGGCTCACCGTTAAAGATCTTTTCTATGGAATGATGCTTGTTTCAGGAAATGATGCAGCAAATCTCATTGCTCACCATGTCTCTGGCACGATTCCTGCTTTTATGGAAGGAATGAATCTCCATCTTAAAGGGTTTGGGTGCACTTCTACCTCTTTTCTGAATCCACACGGTCTTCATCATCCCGATCATAAGACAACTGCCTATGATTTAGCGCTCATAGCTAAAGAAGCGCTTAAGTCTCCATTGATCAGGGAAATTGTCGCAGCTACAGAATATGAAAGGGCTAAAACGAACCTGCAAGAAAGTAGGGTGATTTGCCAGAAGAACCTCCTCCTGCGCCGAGGAAACTTCTACTACCCGCGTGCTTTCGGAATAAAAACAGGATATACTTCAAGTGCCAAACACACCTATGTGAGCGCCGCCGAAGAAAGTGGTAGACAGCTTATCGTTGTACTCCTTGGGTGTGAGAGCGCTGCTCAAAGCTATCGAGATGCCATTCATCTTTTTGAAGCTGCATTTAAAGAAAAGAGGGAAGAAAGGCTCCTTTTCAAAGCACATGAGAATCGATTTTCTCGCATGATCAAAGGAGCAAAGTTTCCTTTAGAGGCTCATCTTTTAGAAGATCTAAAAATTTCCTATTTTCCCGCTGAGGAACCAGAGCTTAAAATCGAATTGCATTGGGAAAATCTTTTTCCTCCCATTGCAAAAGAGATCTTTGTAGGAGCGATCAAGATCTTTGATCAGAATCATCAAGAACTTGGTAGCGGCGCTCTTCATGCCTTAGAAAAGGTAGAAAAAAGATTTTTTCTTTTTGAGGTCGGATTTCTTCGTCATCTAAAGGCGGTGCTGCTGGCGCTTCTTATTTTAGGGATTTTTGCCTTTCTCTTTACTTTCTTCAGTAATTCCCGCTAATTAAAATCTTCTCGTGCTAAACTCCATAAGAAAATATTTTTTCGTAAAGTCTTATGGAGGGTGTCATGGGAAGCTGGTCTACCGAAAAGAAATACCTTTCTGCCTCAGGTCTTTTAGCTATTATTCGAAAGGCCTTTTCAAAAATTAAAGAACCTTCACCTTCCATCAAAGAAGGTAGAATACCACTGGTTGATTGTCTCATGAGCGGTCTCGCTCTCTTCGGGTTAAAATTCCCCTCGCTTTTGAGGTTTGATCAAAGCAAAGAGGACGAGATCATCAAACATAACCTTGCAACTCTGTATGGAGTAGAAAAGGTTCCTTGCGATACCTACATGAGGGAAAGATTAGATCTGATTAATCCTTATTATCTTAGACGAACTTTTTGCAAGCTTTTTGCCCATTTACAACGAGGAAAAGTGCTAGAAGACTACCTTTTCTTAGTTAGATGGAACAGGTCGCTTCTCCTCAGACACTGTCCATTGTGCCAATTGCTGCAAGAAAAGTCATTAAGATGGAAGATCGACTTATTACCATCACATTTTAGCTGGTTGTATCGTACATCCTGACTTTAAAGAAGTCATTCCCTTTTGCCCTGAACCTATTACTAATGGAGATGGGTCTACCAAGAATGACTGTGAAAGAAATGCAGCCAAGAGATTTATCCAGGACCTTCGAAGAGAGCATTCCTTTTTAAATGTCATTGTGACCCAAGACGCTATCAGTTCAAACGGGCCTTATGTGAAAGAATTACAAAGAGCAAAAATGTATTACATATTAGGAATAAAGCCTGATGGAAATAGCTCCCTTTTTAAATGGATAAAAGGGGTAAAGATCGAGGAAGTTCATTTAGAAAGAGGAGGAAGCC
>JACPWA010000183.1 GCA_016191565.1 Simkania negevensis
CCTTGCAATACCAACTGCCTTATTGCTATGCACCATGCACCCCATATTCCTCGAAGTAGGTTTCATGCGATGACCCGTCTTGATCAGAATCGGGCCCAATTCCAACTTGCAGAAAAAGGAGGGATAGATCTTGAAGAGGTAACCAATGTAACAATCTGGGGGAATCACTCGTCTACTCAGGTGCCTGATTTTGTTAATGCTCTGATCCAAAAGAAACCAGTCTTAGAAAGGATTTCTGATGCTCATTGGCTTGAAACCACTTTCTTTGAAAAGGTGCAAAAAAGAGGAGCAGAGGTGATTGCCGCTAGGGGAAAATCCTCTGCAGCATCAGCTGCTCATGCAATTATAGAGGGAATAAAGTCTCTTTATGTTAAAACGGCTAAAGGGCACTGGTTTTCTAATGCGCTCTTGTCTGATCACAACTCTTACGGAATTGAGAAGGAGCTGATTTTTTCTTTCCCCTGTCTTTCCAAAGGGGAAGGGGATGTTCATATTGTTTCTAAACTGAAATGGACTCCCTTTTTAGAAAACAAGATTCGTCAAACGGAAAGGGAGCTCATAGAAGAAAGGGACATGGTACAAGAACTACTAACCTAAAGTGAAACTGATGGATGAAGTATTATTTCAGATTACTAAAGAGCAGCTTGAAACAGGCTTAAGAGGTTTTCCAGTCGGTTATTGCAACACCTCATTTGTTGATCCGATGAAAGGGCTTTTTTATAGAGAGCGTCCGATCAGCGAACTGGCGAATTGGGAGGTGGAGAGGGTAATCTATCTTCTCTACTATGGAAAAGAGGGAAGTGCAGCCGAGATCGCTAATTTTTCGCAAGAATTAAGAAAGCGGGGACATATTTCTCACGCGGTGAGCAAACATATTGAAAGCTTGCCGAGGAGTGGTCATCCGATGAAGCTTTTTTGTGCAGCTCTTCTGATTCTTGGCATGCTAGAAGGGAAAGGGGATTATCGGGGTTAGAAGAGATGTATGGTGCGATTGCCTCAGCAATGTGCGCTTTAGCTGGCCCAAAACATGGGAAAGCAAATCAGGACTGTTTAGATTTTGTGCGATTAGTTTTAGAAAAACTCGGAGAAAATGCCAACCTTTTCCAAGTGGAAGATCTGATCGAGAAACGGCTCCAGAATAAAGAGCTTATCTTTGTATTTGGACATGCTGTGCTTAGAGAAGAGGATCCTAGGGCGACTTTGTTTTATAATTATGCTAAGGAGCATTTTTTGGAAGACCCTCTTGTGAAGATCGCCCTTCTTTTAAGGGAAGGAGGCACTAAGATACTGAAAAAAAACCCGAAAATCTCTAATCCCTATCCCAATGTTGATGCGATCTCTGGCACGGTTCTTTCAGCAGCAGGTTTTCCTTACCCCGAATACTTTACCCTTCTTTTTGGACTATCGCGGGTTATTGGAATTGCCATTCAGATTGTATATGAAAGATGTATTGCAAGGGAAGGAAAGGGAACCCCGATTGTTCGCCCTCGCTATATCTATAAAGCAGAATAATACCATATAAGGCTTTGTTTATACTGAATGTAATACCATTTATCAGAAATAAAATTACTAAATCGGGTCGAATAACGTGACAAATTTGAGAGATCTTTTCGAAACTTATTTTTTTAAACATTAGCGAGAAAAGATCTCTCGAAGGTGGCATGTTAGGCGATCCACTGTAGTAGTTTTATTTCTTACATTTAGTATTATAGCAGATGTTGAGCCTTTAGAGCATATAAGAGGGAGTCAGAAAGCGCTTCGGGACTAAATTTCTTTGCTTCTTTGCTTTCTAAGTAACTTTTAATATTGGTAAGATATTCTTGGTAGGTCTCTTGTTTCATGTTTTGAAGGAAGGTAAGCAGCTCCTCCATCCCACTAAATTCTCTAAAATCGATAAAGCAATTTTTGGGGATATACTCTTCAATATTGGGTGCTCCCCAATAGACGGGAAGAGTGCCCACGGCAAAAGCATCAAAGATTTTTTCTGTGATATAGCCTGGAGTAATACAGTTTTCGAAGCAGATGGCAAATTTGTAATTTTTCAATACTGCGGCTTTATCTGGAATCGACCCTTTGGCATTAAGGTAACCATCCCAAAGAGGACCGTAAATGTCGATAAGGCCAGGTTGTGATTCAAAGAACCCAGCTACTTTTCTCCTTTCCGAATAAAGTTCAGTAGTACCTTGGTAAAATAATTTGTTCGATGCGATCATGCAAAGCAGTTTTCTTTCGAAAAAAGAGGGAAGAGAAGAAAGCATAGGGCGAAGGGAAGGGTAGTGAAACTTAAAAAACTTCTTTCCGTCTACAAGATCGTCATTCCAGGTTAGTACCGTATTGAAACGGCCTAGAGTTTTTTTCTTATACTGTCCAGGAAGAACCACAGGGGGTTCCCATAGGATAAGCACCTTTTTCTCTAGAGGGATTTCTTCGAGTTTATATTTGGGAATAAAATAGGGAACGTCATGAAAGAGAAAGAATCTTGTCTTCTGTTTTTCGATAAAAAAGAACTTCAGTGTTCTTAGGAAATCCCATCCGTTTGGCACTTGTTTGAGAAGGGACCATTCCGCCTTATATCCTCTTTTATGAAGCTCTTTTTCAAGCTGTGGAGTATTCCCAAAGGGAGGATCAAAGCGTTTCGTTCTGTTATTAGAGATCACTTCGATCCGGTCGCTTTTTTGCATCGTCTTGAGAGAAAGGAAAGCGCCAAAAAGAAAGAGGGGAATAAAAAGAATAAGTAGTTTTTTTGAACTCATATGTTACATGGTTAATTTGATAGTAACCTGAGGCGCATTCCTTCCTTATTTGCTCAAGAATAGGCATTTCAACTATTCTTTTAGTAAACAAGGGGAACAATCTCTCGAAAATCGTACAGATCTCCAAGGATTTAAACCCACTACTCAGGCTATGATAGAAAGTAGAATACCAAGTTTCACTTATCCTGACTACTGGAAAAAAAAGGAGGAAGAGGATGAGATTTCAGCAGATAGAACAGGGATTTAATAGGGCTTTGAAGTTTTCCTTTTCAAGGAAAAAGCTCTTCTTTGTATTTTTGATTTTAGCAGTTTGTGGACTGCTAATCGTTTTTTGCCGTGCTCTTGCGCATGGGGCAGGAGAGTGGCTTCTTCTTAGCTTGACTTTTCTTCCGATTTTTCTTTCTTCAGGAATTTTGCTTGCAGCAGGAGTAGTTTTGATTCAGCTCTATCATCATGAGGTCAAGATGATTCCCATCAGCTACATCAAAATTTTTACCCAATCCTGGCAGCTTCTGCTTGGCGTTTCTTACCTTACCCTTCCCCTCCTCGTAACCTATTTATTTCTTTGGATGCTCATGGGGCTTTTTTATTTTTTAAAATCGATCCCTGCTTTTGGGGAAGTTTTAGGAGTGCTTCTTGCCTTTGGCCCCTTTCTCCTTGTATTTGGCTCCCTTCTTCTTAGCTTTTTTACCATTTTA
>JACPWA010000184.1 GCA_016191565.1 Simkania negevensis
ACCCATTTGACTAGGGTACTTACCCACTTTCCTTCTCTGTTTTTTTTCCTGATCCTCGTCTCAGAGACGGTAGAACTATCGGAGGGAGAGGGAAACACTCCATCTGCATACATCTTTTCCCCCGCAAAAGCAAGGTCAACGCCGACTAAAATAATCGGATTGCATCCTAAAGTAGCAGCAAACTCGATAGCTAAGGTAGTCACCGACATCGCTTCGATCGTAAATCCTGCTTGGAGAGGGGAAGGCTGCAAGCCAAGCTCTTTTTCAAGCCAAATCTCCACGGCCCCTCCCGAAAGAGTATGAAGATAACCTAGAGGACTATTTGCGGTGGAAAAAACAAGGGGATGAACTCGATGTCCATAGAGTAGGGGAACTTCGAAGGCGCTAGCCATTTTAAGGCGGCGATATTCCTCTTCGTTCGGATCGATAGCTAAGGAAAAGTGGGGAAGTATTCCCTTTGCACTGAGCGCAGTAATGCTTGAACCCCCTGCTAGGATAAGCGCTTTGTTTTCCAAGGTCCTTAGCTCTTCTATTGCTCCTCCTAAAGAAGGGCCAGCGCCACAAATGATAGCAGGAACTCCTTGAAAAGAACCTTTAAAGGCGTTTCCTAAAAATGCTTGGGGCAAAAGGTGAAAGTTAGGAAGGAGGTTTCGAAAGAACAGGTGGGCGTGTAAGCTTTCCATAAAAAGGGCATGCTCTATAGTGCTAGCGCTCAGAAGCCCTAAGCGGAGCTTTTGAAATCTCTTTTTAAAGTGTCGGGCATAGGACTCTAGAGCAATCACCTCTACTTTTTCAGAGGGGAATTCTTTAGCACATTCTCGAAGAAAGGAAGAGGTCTTTCTCGGATCAAGGAGAAATCTGATGTGCACTTGGGGGTGATCTAAAACCTCCTCTGCATGCTCCATTTCTAGAAAATGAGAAAGCGCTCCCAAATCCTCTTCGAGAAAGACCAGATCTCTTTCCTGATTTTTAGAGAGCCACTCTTTGAGAGGAAAATAATAATAGCCAAGGCCGATTCCATAAATATATATAGTCTCAAAAGAGCAGCAAGAAAACGAGCTAAAGACCTCTTTTAGTTCCTCTTGAAGAGCGTTTGGCCGATGAAGGAAAAAGTCTCCTTTTACAGCATTTCTTTTCTCTTCCGTCCAATGGAAAGATTTGATAGGAAAAAAGCGCAGGAGGAAGGAGAGCTGTGGATATCTCTCTTCTAGAAGAAGATCTTTGGTTACAATGGCCATTTTTTTTCCACCTTGCCATCTTTATGGTAAAAGATCTCTTCTCTTAGCGTCCCTGTGTTATCCCACCGTTTATGACTCCCCTGCGGAATTCCTTTTTCATAAAATCCTTCATCAAGAAGAAGCCCTTTCTCCGAATAAATCTGATCAAAACCTACCCTCTTTCCTTCTAAAAAGTGACATTCTCGTTTTTTTCTTCCATTAGGCCAATAAAGGAGTACCTCTCCATGAAGTTTGCCTCTTTTATAAGAAAGAAGACTTCTTTTCCCCCCTCCCTCGTAAAAACTCTCCTGCTTTCCTTCTAAAGCCCCTTCTACAAAACGCTCCACACTTTCGAGTTTTCCAAGCACAGTAAAGCGAAGCGCCCTTCCTACCTTGTGACCGTGATAAAACCAGCTCTCAGAAAGAAGTATTCCCCTCTCGCTATAATAGTAGGAAGGACCATGGAGCTTTCCCTCTAAATAATAGGAGCGAGACTGGAGCTGACCACTCGAAAAGTACAGGAGATGCTCCCCTGCCCATTTCCCCTCCTTTTCTAAAAAAGGGTGGGCAAAGAGAGCCTCCTCATCGATAGCAATTCTAAGCTCGTTATCTTTGATGACAAAACGCCCTTTTTTAAGCAGATAGATCTGCATATAACTCCTTTAAATATTTCGTAAGCACTCCCTTAAAAAAGAGGAGCTTTTGGATTTTTTTCTCAAAAGGAGGATCCTGCATCCTTTTTACCACCTCTTGATTTTGCAAAAGATGCTTCCAGATTTCCCAAAGAGGAAGCAAAGCAAGGCCATAAAGAAGTTCCCCTTCAAGCTCTACTTCTTGTAGAGGATAAGACTCCCTTCTAGAGGTGAGTTTAGTAAAGTCCTCTCCCATTAAGTGGAGAATCTCTTCTAAAATAGAAAGGCTCTTTTTAATGCTTTTCTCAATCTTTGCTAATTCATTTTCTATCTTTTTTCTGCTAAAAGCAAGAGAAGGAAGCTCTGCCAGATGGCTATGGGTCATTCCCTTTAGATCCCAGGAAGTAGATAGTTTTTCTTCAAGCACCTCTTGAAAAGAGAGATCTTTTATCCCTTCCATTTTGAGTCCCCCTTCCGTGGCATTGAGAAACTCCCGTTCTTTATCTTTTTGAGCAAATTGTTCGATCCAACTTTTCCCCATTAAAAAATCAGAGCGGGAAAAAACTTGCTTCCCAAAAAGATCTACACAAAGGATCTGGTCTTTTCGCTTTTCTTTTTCTTCCTCCTCTTTCTGCTCCACTCCAGCAATATATTTTTCATCTGCTGCCACACAAAAATCCATCCCCACGAAAATAACTGGATCACATCCTAATGTATAGGCAATGTGAGTAGCAAAAGTTGCCGCTGTCCACCCTGAATCAAAATAGGGAAGAGGGGCACCAAGGGACTGCATAAGTTTTTCCTGCAGTGGATGGAGAGCGCTGCTACCAAATATAAGTCTCTTTCCGGAGATGTTGCGGTAGAGCTCGTACGAAACTTGATATTGAAAAAACATGGGGAGGGAAAAGTAGCCTTGTCTAAGAAAGCGTCCAATAGGTGGAGCAGGATCAAGCAGGGCGCCAAAGTGGGCCTCTATCCCTCTTTCTGCCAGTGGACCTAAAGCAGATCCGGCAGCAAAGAGCAGAGCCTTGTTGCTACTTTTAGCTAAAAGGTCGATATTTTTTTTTAGAGAGGGTCCTGCCCCGCAAATAATCGCAGGAATCTTATGGAATTTTCCCGCTAAATATTCCCCCTTAAGCACTTCCCCTCCAAAGAGAAGATTCTGAAAGAAATTTTTGAGCGAAAGAGTCCCAAAGTCCTGGTAAAGAGAGAAGGTAAGCTCTGCCCCTCTTTTAAGCTCACTTAAGAGGGCAAAAACTTCTAAAGAACGCTTGTATCGAAACTCAGAAATAGAAAAACATTCTGAAGAAAGATAGAGATGGGACCATATAATTCTTTTGAGTCCCTCTTCTGTGAGGTCGCACCAGATCTGCATGGGTCCCTCTTCCAAAAAAGAGGTTGCCTCTTCTTTTCCTAAAAAAGAAGTGATCAGATCAAGATCCTCTTCAAGAAAAATCGCTTTTCTTCCTTTTTTGCCGCTGAAGTAGGGCTTTAAAGAAGCTAAAGTTTCCTGAGAAGGGAGACCAAAAATATAAAGAAGATCACTCTCCTCTTTAGGGAACAAAGGGAAGTTTTTTTTAGTTTGAACTCTTTTTTTCTTCCCTGCCTGTAGCTGCAGTGCAAGAAAAGGATGAAGAGTAGCAAAAAGGGCAACATTTTTTTGAAATACTGAGCTCATTTCACTTTACCTTTCTAAGGTGATCGAGAATCTCCTGATAGGTGGGAATAAAAGAATAGATCTCTTCTCTTAAGTGCACAGAGGAGAAAAGGATCTTCTTTTCGTTTACAATCGCGATAAAAGGAGCCCTTACAAAGGTATTGTATCCGACTACCTGCCACAGCGCTCTTTCATTTAACGGAGTCGCTTTGCATTCGATTAAAAGAAGGGGCTGGATTTCTCCCTTGACAAAGGTATAGCAAAGAACATCTAGCCTTCTTTTAGGGAAGAAGCCTTTCCCTTCTGCAAGAGCAGGAAGCCCTATTAGTTCCTTTTCCACAGCAATCAGGTGCTGGGGAAAACCAAGTTCTTTTAGGTGATAGAGAAGCTTTTGTCTAACCTTTTCCTCTGGGGTAGCCTCTACCCACACTTTCCGAATCGGATCATAGATCTGCTTAGCTAGCTCCTCCCTCACTATCCCTACTCTGGAGAGATGACCCCATAACTCCCATCTTTACGTCGATAGATTACCTTTAAATTCTGCTCCTCTTCTGAGCGGAAAATCATAAAATGATCGTCAGAAAGTTCCATTTTCATGACCGCTTCATCAAGAGTGAGCATTTTTAGAGAACGTTTTTTCTTTTTGACCACTTTAGGAAGTTTATAGCTTTCTTCTATTTTTCGATTATTTTCTTCTACAATCTCCTGATCAATCGATTTCAGATCTTCCTCATCTCGTTCTAAGATATTCACCTCCATTTCCACAACAGAGTGTCCCTTGGCATGATGATCTTGAATCCTGCTTTTCCATTTGCGCAATTTGCTGTAGAGCCGATCAAACGCTTTATCAATTGCAGGATACATGTTTTCTGAGCTGGCATGCACTTTGACCTTTGTATGAGCAAACTTTAAGATAATATCGGCTGTATGATTGAGTTTCTGTATATCTAATTTTACGTGGAGATCAAGCACATGATTCGAAATTTTTTCAATCTTAGCAATCTTCTCTGCAATATACTCTTTGGTTGGCTTTGTGATTTCAAAATTCTTTCCAGTAATCGAAACCGTATAATCCTGCTCCCCTAAAAACTTGCTCTTGTCTACCATAAAATCCTCTTAAGAAACTATTTCATTTATACCAAACACGATTAAAGATTGCAGTTTTAAGCTGCGTGAAAACCTCGCCACCCGACAATTACAAGCCGCCTTATATTTCTAATATTAGGCGGCTTGTAATTGTCGATTCTCAGGAACTTTGAGGCGTTTAAAATTGCAATTTTTAATCGTGCTTAGTATAATGCCGCATTATATCTTCCTTCCCTCTTTTTGACCATATCGAATGACATTTTCCTCTTTTTCCTTTAAACTAGTGTTGTTTCTCATGAATGAAAAAGAAAGGAAGGATATGTGAATATAGATTTATATCATCTCATTAAAAGAAAACACCGTGCTTGCTATCTCAAGTTTTTTTCCTCTATCTACAAAGTTTCTATTCGCTCCATTGTAGAGGTAGGTGTCTTTCGAGGAAAAAATGCCAAAGTCTTGCGAGAGCTTTTTCCTGAGGCCCACCTTTACCTAATCGATCCGTGGAAGCCAAGTCCCTCTTATCTGCAAGAAGGGGGCTCGATTTCTCAAGATCCCCAGATGTATGAAGAAGCCTACAAGGAAGTCCAAATGCTTTTTCAAGACGATCAAAATACTACAATCTTGCGCTATACCTCCGCAGAAGCGGCCAAAAAACTCCCCAACGATCTCGATCTTGTCTTTATCGATGCCAATCATCATTACGAATCTGTAAAAGAAGATATCGAAACTTGGAGAGTAAAAGTCCGACCTGGAGGTATGCTCTCAGGCCATAACTATGGTAGGAACCGCCTTCCAGGGGTAAGGCAAGCGGTGGATGAGATTTTTAAAAACAAGGTTCACATTGGACAAGACGAGGTTTGGATTCATATCCAGCCATAATAACATAGTAAAAAGCGCACCGAAGAGGACTTGAACCTCTAACCACCTGATCCGAAGTCAGGTACTCTATCCAATTGAGCTATCGGTGCTAATGTATCACAGGACGTTTCAAAACTCGAAAACAAAGGACTTGTTAGGGGGTTTTTGCTCACTTTTTGATTGACCCACATCACTCTTGAACAAGTAGGGTAAAGATCCATCAACAAAGGGATTAAAAAGCCTTCTTTTAGAATTTTGAGATACTCTCTAAACTTGAGATTATGTCAAATCTTACAAATTGTTGCTAGAGATATGAAAGAAGAACAAGTAGAAGGAATTGTTTTAAGTAGCCTTGACTATCATGAGAAGGAAAGAATCATTACCCTCTTTACGCCCCATGCAGGGGTAATGAGTATTATTGTAAAAAATATTGCAAAAACAAACCCGACTCTGATCCATTTAACCACCCCTTTTACGCGAGGAGAGTTTCTCTATCAGAAAGGAAAGTCAGAGCTCTATCGTTTCATCGATGGAACAATCCTTCATCTTCCCCTTCCTCTTAGAAAATCTCTAAAACATCTCCAGATCGGAGGAAAAATGCTTCAGCTGATTCGCACTTCTCAGCTCCCAGGAAAGAGCTCTCCCCTTCTCTATTACCTCCTTCTTTCCTATCTCAAGCAGCTTCCCGACTTTTCTTCTCCGGAGATTTTATGGATGAGTTTTGCCCTAAAATTTCTAAAGCATGAAGGGATTTTCTCCCTTGTTCCTATTTGCATAAAATGCTCTTTGCAAAAAGCACGCGCAATAAAAAAGGGGGAGAGTTTGTGCCTCCTCTGCAGTGACGAAGAATCGGTCTTATTTTCAGAAGAGGAATGGGAGATTCTTTACCAACTGATCGAAGCAAGAGAATTTCTTTCCCTTAAAAGCCTTCAGATAGGCGAGAACTTACTGCAGAAGATAGAGCGGTATCTTTGTACATACTGATGATATAGTGCATTAAACTTTGCATGATAAAATTCATCCGCTTCTTTTCGCATGGAATCTCGCATTCGAACTCACCGACTTTACAAAGTCGCCTCGCTTTCCATGCTGCATTCCATGCAAAAATCTTGCAGCCAATTTTATCATCCAAAATTTAATCCGCTATAAAATTGCGAAAGGGGGGACTTGAACCCCCAAGAGGTCACCCTCACTACCACCTCAAGGTAGCGTGTCTGCCAATTCCACCACTTCCGCATGGAAAAAATCAGTGGAAATGACGATCATATAAGAAAAAAAGGGTTCGAATCAAGATATTTTATACCGAACAGCATTAAAAATTACAGTTTTAATGCTGTTCGGTATTATAAGAGGGCTAGTGAAATATTTCTTTATCTTTCTTATGCGCCTTTATCAGTATACTATTGGCGCAATGATTCCCACTTCCTGTCGTTTTGCTCCCTCTTGCTCTGAATACAGCATCGAAGCATTCAAAAAGCATGGGATAAGAAAAGGATGTTTGCTGACCCTAAAGCGGCTTGCAAAATGCCATCCTTGGCACCCAGGGGGAGGGGATCCGGTTCCTTAATGTGCATAAAAAAGTGTCTCAAAACTCTAAAAAAGGCTTTTCAGACCCTTATTGCGCCACTTTTTTGGTTAATCCTTGCCCTACTTGTTCAAGTATGTGCTTGTGGATCAACTAAAAAATTAGCGAAGAATGTTCTCAAAAATCCTTCATTTTCGAGTTTTGAGACACTTTACTAAGGAATCTTCAAAACAGTCCCAGGAGCAAGGTTATCGCTTTTAAGCTGATTGACCCGTTTAATTTCTGCAACATCTACTTTATATTGCCTAGAAATTTTCCAGAGAGTATCGCCATGGGCCACTACATGAGTTTTTTCACTACTCGCTTTCTGAGAAGAAGGGATCTCTTTTACTGCGACCTCCTTCACTCCAGTCTCCTTCCTTTCTGTCCGCTCTCTTATTTCTTGAGGGCGGAGACTTTCCTTGACTTCTTCTAGAAACTTCTCTAGCTCAGGAGTTTCTTCTTCAAGAAGAGAGAGAAGGAGGGTCATCTCTTCGTTGGAGAGATTTTTATAAGCAAACTCCTTATCCAAAAGAAGGAGGAGCTGAGCTGCCAGTTGAGAACGGTAGGGAAGATACCCACTTAAAAATTTCCCAACAGAGGCAATCTTCCGATCAGGATCTTTTTTGAGCTCTTCATAGAGCGCAAGACTCTCTTTCCATTCTCCATCCAAAAGAAGGGATAGAAGGGTTTCTCGTGGCAATGATAAAGGAAGAGACTTAAAAGCGTTTTCAATAATATAAAACTGTGAGGTGACAAAAAAGGCCTGAAGAAGGGAAGAATCGGCCTCCCCTCTATTCTGCTTAAGCAGATAGAAAAGCCCTTCAGGGGTGAAAGGCCACTTTTCTTTATCTAGAAAATAAAAAAGAGTCTTGTAATTGGCAAGGCTCAGGGCAGGAAAAAGAGTTAGGAAGATTTTTTCTTTTCCTTCACCTGAGGTCAGAACATACTGCCTTTTCTCAAGAATAGTCCCCGATAAAGCTCTTTCTACATCGAGATGATGAACATGCGAAAGGCAAGCAAGAGCTAAATCGCACACCCTATATCCTTCTTCTACAAGAGTAGTGTTTGTAAGTTCTTTTAATAATTCGTTAAAAGAAAAGTTTAGATATTTTTTTAAGATCTCCTGGTTACTAAAAGAAAGGGGCTTGGAAACTTTCTCTATCCTTTTTTCGTAGGAAAGGAGGCTTTCCTCCTTTTTCTGGATAGCAGAGATGATAAAGGTAAGAAGGAGTCCAATATTGAGAGCGCCACTGACGATGAAGGCGTGGAGGAGCCATCTAGAGCGTTTGATAGGAAACTGCCTTGCCGGATCTTCTTTCATATTTTTTCTACTTTATAAAACAAAACCAATAAAAAAAGAAGAATCACTGATCTTGCAACCTTTTTTTACACACTAAGAACACGTTTTTCTTTTACTTACCCTTACCCTGAAAATAACCTTTCCTTTTGATAGAATGGCCCCAATGTCAATACTAACATGAATGCCGTATGCGATTTCCTCTATCTTGGTTAAAAGAATGCCTCCCCTTAGATCTCTCTGTAAAAGAACTCTCTGACACCCTTACCCTGGGAGGGATCGAGGTCGATAGCGCCTCTAAAGGAGAGTATTCTTTTAGCGGCGTTGTAGTAGGACTGATCGAAAAAGCAGAAGTTCATCCAGAACAAAAGAGACTCAAAATAGCTACTGTTTTTGATGGCAAAGAAAGGGCCTTAGTAGTCTGCGCCGCTTCAAACTGCATCTCTGGAATGAAAGCCCCTTTTGCTAAAGTAGGAGCCATCCTAGAGGATGAGAAAGGGGAAAAGAAAATGGTAAAAAAAGAAAAACTCCACAGAGTCGATTCGGCTGGGATGCTCTGCTCCGAAAAAGAGCTTAAGCTCTCAGACGTCGGAGATCGATTAATGGAACTCTCTTCTGATGCTCCCCTGGGAGAAGAGCTCGCCTCTTATCTTAGCGAGGTGATTTTTGAGGTTTCTTTAACCCCCAATTTAGGCCACTGTCTTTCGATTGTCGGGATTGCCAGAGAACTTGCGGCCCTTCTCGACCAAAACATTCATCTACCAAAGGTGGAAATTAAGGAAAATGGAAAAGAATCTACTCAAGAAGCAATCTCGGTGACAATTAAAGATCAGAAAGAATGTCCCCGCTATTGTTTACGCCAGGTAAAAAATGTAAAAATTGGCCCCTCCCCCCATTGGCTAAAGAAACGGCTAGAGGAATGCGGCATGCGAAGCATTAATAATGTGGTCGATGTGACCAACTTCGTAATGCTTGAATATGGAGAGCCTCTCCACGCATTTGATGCAAGCAAACTCAAAACAAAAAAAATCATTGTTGCACAAACCTCAAAAAAGCTCCCCTTTGTTTCTTTAGACCAAATAGAAAGGGTAGTTCCTGAAGAAACTTTAATGATCTGGGATGGAGACAAACCGATTGCCATCGCAGGAATTATAGGAGGACTTAACTCGGAAGTAGATGAAAAAACAACTGATATTTTTCTCGAAGCTGCCCATTTTACCTCTGAACTCATAAGAAAAGGGAGCAAAAAAATGCAACTGCGCAGCGAATCATCGAGTCGTTTTGAGCGGGGGGTTGATCCTGAGATCCTTCCCAAAGCACTTGATCGCGCTGCCTCTCTCATTCAAATACTAGCGGGGGGGGAAATCAGCAAAGGAACAATTGACACGAGGAAAACAGCATTAAAGCCAAAAGTGCTCCTTTGCCATGTAAAGCGGGTCAATCAGCTTCTTGGTACAAGTCTTTCCTTAAGTGAAATAGAGACTTTTTTTATGCGCCTTGGAATGAAGATCTCTCAAAGAACTGAAGAAAACTTACATGTGAGCATCCCTTCCTATCGCAATGACATCGTTTCTGAAATAGATCTAATTGAAGAGATCGCCCGGATTTATGGATATAATAATATCGAGAGAAGCCATCCTAAAGTAACCCTCTCTGCCCTGTCCCATTCTCCTCTTTATAACATAGAA
>JACPWA010000185.1 GCA_016191565.1 Simkania negevensis
GTTGACAAACACCCGATTACAGATCGGTCAAGTGCTTCTTATACCTGCTCCAGCACAGAAAAAGGAAAAAGAGGAGCAGGGAAAAGAGCAGCAGGGAGAATATTACACAGTCAAAGCAGGAGACAATCCTTGGACCATTGCTCATAAAAATGCACTTCCGATAGAAGAGCTTCTTAGATTAAATGGAATGGATGAAGAGAAGGCTAAGAGGCTAAAACCTGGAGATCGCCTCCGGATTAAGTAGGAAGAAAGATGAGTAAAAACTCTTTTTTTCTTCTTGCCTGCATCCTGCTTCTCTTTTCAGTGGGAAGTTTGATGGTGTTTAATACCAGTTCTGGTGAAATTTTAGATCGCCATCTGCATATTAGTACCCATCAATCTTTCATCAAGCAGCTTGCTTATGCCATGGTAAGTCTAATGGCAGCGCTTCTTTTAGGCTATATTGGCTACCGCCCTCTTTTCCGATGGAGCCCTTATCTTTTTTTTGCTACCACCCTTTTGCTTATTGCCGTATATATCCCTGGAATCGGTCGAGAAATTAACGGAGCAAAGCGCTGGATTGGAATAGGCTCTTTCTCTTTTCAGCCCTCTGAGCTTATGAAAGGGGCCATGCCCCTTTACTTCATCTATCTCTTTTTTCAAAAAGACCAGAAGCTGAACTTTAAAAGCTTTTATACAATCATGGCCCTTTTTTTGGTTCCTTTTTTTCTCATTCTAATGGAGCCTGATAATGGAACAGCAGCGATTCTGATGACGGTGATGATTGCCCTTTTTTTTCTCCTTAAAATTCGCCTCTCTTATTGGCTTTTGCCAATGCTCTTTGTAGGGGGGATCGGAGTGCTTTTTGCCAGTCAAATGCCCTATGTTAAAAAAAGGATCGAAGTCTATTTGCATCCTGAAGGAGATCTTTTAGGGAAAGGACATCAACCTTATCAGGCGAAGATCGCCGCCGGTTCGGGAAAAATATTTGGTAGAGGACTAGGGGAAAGCTTGCAAAAGCTTAACTATCTTCCTGAAGCGAGAAGTGATTATATTGCCGCTATTTACGCTGAAGAGTTTGGGTTTGTCGGCATCCTTTTTTTGGTAGTTCTTTATATGGTAATTGGCTATAGTGGCTTTCGAATCGCTTCTAAGGCCGAAGACAAAGAGGGGTTTTATATCGCTGCTATTTTGACTTTTTTGATCTCTTTTCAAGCCTTTTTAAATTTGGGTGTAGTTTCAGGGCTTTTACCAAGCAAAGGGACAAACCTTCCCTTTTTTAGCCAAGGGGGGACCTCTCTGATTGCAAACACACTGGCGATCACCATGATTATAAGTATTTCAAACCAAACGCGAGGAGAAAAAAAACAGCAGTGGAGAAAAACGGCTTTTCCGATAGATCCTGGATTCAAGTCATAATTGCAGCAGGAGGAACCGGAGGTCATATCTTTCCTGCTCAAGCACTTGCCGTTGAGCTTATGCAAAAAGAGGAAAGGATCGAAATTATTTTCATGAGTGCCCGCCTCCGAGAGAACCTCTATTTTAGAAAAGAGGCCTTTAAGTTTCGGGAAATCAGCTCTGCTACCCCATTTAAAAAGTCTCCTCTTGCTATTCTTAAGTCTTTTGGGTCTATTTTCAAAGGGATGTTTCAATCATTTGCGTATTTTATAAAAAAGCGGCCTAAGCTGGTGATTGGATTTGGGAGCTTTTATTCTTTTCCAGTCATTTTTGCCGCGAAAGTCCTTTTCATTCCTATTGTCCTTTTCGAGTCAGATGTTTATCCTGGCCGGGTCAATCGCCTCTGCTGCCGCTTTGCAGATCTTACTGCGGTCAGGCAATCAATCGTTTTTTTTGTGAGTCTTTAGAAAGACTCATGAAAAAGGGATGGAATTTTCAAGTGATTCATCTCGTTGGCGATCCAAACCGGGCAGAGAAATTAAAAGAGGTCTATCGCACGCACAAGATTCCAGCCTGTGTCAAACCTTTTGAAGAAAAGATGCATCTTGCCTGGTCAGCAACAGATCTTAGCATCTCTAGAGCGGGGGCGGGTACCCTTGCAGAGCTTCTTGAATTTACCATTCCTGGTATTTTAATCCCTTTTCCTTTTGCTTCTGAAAACCATCAGGAGAAAAATGCTAGATTTATGTCTGAGGAGATCAAGGGAGGGGTACTTTTGCGCGAAGCGAATTTAAGTTCTGATCAATTAGTCAAGGTGATCGAGGATCTTCTCTCCTCCTCTCAGAAGAAGTTAGAGGAAATGAAACGGGCACTTGCTCTCTTTAAGCAAAATGAAAGGAAAATCGATCTTGCCTCCCTCATTTTTGAAAAACTCAGGTGAAATATGGAGAAAGAAACCCTGTTTTTAGGAATTGGAGGGATCGGCATGAGCGCTCTTGCTCATATTCTCCTCGATAAAAAATCAAAAGTATTTGGGATTGATGAAAAGAGAAGTGAGATTACTGATCAGCTGATAAAGAAAGGGGCTATCATTTCAATAGGAGAGCGCATAGAGCTTAGAGACTGTATGGAGGTGGTTTATAGCAGTGGAGTCAAAGGGGACCATCCTGTTTTTAAGGAAGCAAAAGAAAGAAAACTTTCCCTTAAACATCGCTCTATGTTACTTCAGGAGCTCATGAGTGGGAAACATTCACTTCTAATTGCTGGAACCCATGGGAAAACCACCACTTCGGGACTCCTTACTTGGGTCTTAAAGGTAGCTGGCCTAGAACCCTCCTTTGCTGTAGGGGGGATTCTTTCGAATCTTGGAAAAAATGGAGGAGAGGGGACAGGAAGGTTTTTTGTTGCCGAAGCAGATGAAAGCGATGGGAGTTTTTTAAATTACACCTCTCAAGGAGGCATCATCACCAACGTGGAGGCAGACCATCTCGACTATTGGGGAAGCAAAGAAAAAGTGCTAGAAGGATTTTGCCAATTTGCCGCTAAGATCAAAAACCCTTCTCTTCTTTTCTGCTGTGTAGATGATCCTCTTTTAAGTTCTCTTAAGCTTTCAAAGATAGGCTATGGATTTTCTCCCCATGCTGCGCTTCAAATCACAGCCTTTGAACAAGAAGAGGAGGGAAGCTGCTTTTCCCTCTATTTTAAAGAGAGATATTATAAAGATCTTATCCTCCCTCTGCTGGGGAAGCATAATGTTCTCAATGCTGCTGCTGTTTTTGGCCTTGCCCTTGAGATCGGGGTAGCTGAAATGGCCATTCGAGAAGCTTTTCAGACCTTTGCCGGTATGAAACGTCGTCTAGAATTTAAAGGGGAAGAAGGAGGTATTGCTGTGTATGACGATTATGGCCACCATCCTACAGAGATCTCAATGACCCTTGCTGCTATGAAGAAAGCAGCTAAAAACAGACGACTTCTCCTCGTTTTTCAACCCCATCGCTATAGCCGCACCAAGGATTTAATGGAGGAATTTACCTTCTGTTTTAACCATGCAGATATTTTGATCATGACCGACATTTATTCTGCTGGAGAAAAACCATTACCGGGGATCGAGGCACAGACCCTTTTACAAAAAGTAAAAAATGTGAACCAGAAATGGTTTGCAAAAAAAGAGGAGTTATCTCCTCTTCTTCACACCCT
>JACPWA010000104.1 GCA_016191565.1 Simkania negevensis
TGTCCTTCCTCAAAGATGAGGAAGGACCTTTTTTCATCAGCTCTATCGATATTAAGGCGCGATGCGTCTTTATAGGTCAGAAAAACATCAGTAGTTGCTCCGTTGCTTGCTGAAGTCTTTTTCCGATCAAAGCATCTGTTACCTGCCAGTCCTCCATAAACCGTAAAGCTTTTAATTGACCTTGCTGGGGACCAGGTAATTCGCTTAGTCGCTTTACTACAGCAAGTCCTGGACGGAACCGCTCTTCAATTACACCTATCTTTTTCACCAAAATAGCTGCTCCCAAGGCATTATAGAGAACTCCATCTAAATCTTCAGAGCTAACTGTTTCCTTGCTCATCACAAGATGGACTATATTCTCTAACATCGCCATCATTCCTCCCCGATCTAAAAAGTCTTTGCAAGGGGTTTTATAGTGGGTGATATTTAAGCGAAGCTTAAGGTCGATCTTCTGGAAGACGTAGAAAAGAAGGATAAAAGATTGACGCTCTTCTTGGGTTTCAAGTCGGTCTTTACCTGCAAAGAAAATCTCTTTTACTTGCCTTATAAGTCCTGGAAGAACTGTCCCTTTATAATGCTGATCGCTCTGCAATCTGAGAGGAAGAGAGCAAGGGGCATTTTTTCCATAAAAAGAATCAGTCAATTCCTTTTGTAGTTGGGCGAAGGTAATGGGACCTGTTCCTTTAAAAAGAGGGCTTTCCACTGACTGTGTAAACACATGATGATTCTCTAAATGCTTTTCCTGTCCTTGTAGCCCCTCTAAAACAGTAGCCCGAGTATATTCAGTATCTCCTTCCAGACGCCTTTGGTGGTTGCAATAAAGAATGTTTTCTCCTTTCTCTTTAGCTGCTAAGATTGCCTCTTCATAATCGATAGCCACAGTTTCACCTGTTCCGAAAGTAGGAGTCCCTAGATATTTTGTTACCTTGCTAGAAAAGAAAGAAGCAAGAGCTTGGGCAGGATGACCCCCTACAGTAGGGCTTCCATGGCGATGATAGTGCACCTCTCTTCTTTCACCCGAAGTAGTAGAAGTATAGACGTGCCTTGCAAGCCGATGTGGTAGATTCTTGTCGCCAGTAAAGTCCTCAGCACCTATTTCACCAGAGAGCTTTTGCTTCACAAGGGCATGCTTAGGTTTAGTCACCTTAGGAGAGGCCTTACCAACTCTTCCATTTAAATCAAGTAAAGTAGGGCCAAAATTCTCTAAAGTTAAAGGTGCTCTTTGAGTAGACACATCTGAGCGATGTTGGTTGTAGTCAATAATAAAATGTTCTGTCATTTCTTCTAAATAATCAAAAACCTCCACTCCAAACCAGCGTACATAAACAAGGGAGCGAACAATATCTCGGCATTGCTTTTCCTGTACATTTAGCTCTTTATAGTTCTTATATCTAATGGTTTGATATTCAGGCGAGGCAATGACTGCACGAAGTTTCTGGACATAGGTTTGGTATTGCACTCTAGGATCTTGTCCTTGACCTAATAGTGTGTTTAAAGCAGCAGCAAGATGTCGGTACATTTGGTTAGTTGGATGTGCCTTAGCTAAGCCATTAATATCCTCACGTGCACCTACAGGGAGAGTTTTCTGGTATTGCTCAAGTGCTAACTTGTATTTCTCAACTTTTTTCGGATCACCATGCTCCATAAATGGATTCATAACAGAACCAACAACGCTAACCACTCCTGCTAAAACCCCTTTAGAAGGAGGAGAAGCTTCTTCTGTTTCCCTATTTATTACGTGCCATTCTTCGTCTTCCAAGTGCTCTTTCTCAACAGGTCTCTCTCCAGCTGGTATGTCTGCTGCTGTTTCACCTACACCTTCTGATGGTTTCTCTAGCGGCTGTAACTCAATTTCTTGTTGTCTTTGCGTTTCTTGTTGCCTAGATGTTTCTTTACTACTGCTTTCTGATGGGTTTGACTCTGTTGTTTTTTCTCTTTCTACTCTTGCAACTTCCTTTTCTTTTTGCCTAGTTCTTTCCCCATCTGAAGCATCCTTTGGAGGAGTTGATACCGACTTAGGTTGCAATAGAGCGCTACCAAGCTTGAAAACAGCAAAAGCAATAGCTGCAATTACCAGAAAAGGAACAAGTTGAGAAATGGCTCCGTGACAGCTAGCAGGAGTCGCATTATGAAATTGTCTCTCAGCTAAATAGACTCCCCTTTCAGGAAGCTGCTTAAATACAAAAGAAAGCATCTTTCTCGTCTTTGTTAAGAAAGGGGCTGTTGAAGAAGGCAAAATAGGGAGAGCTTGTCCTCTTCTTCCAAGACTGGATAATATTAACGTCATTTCATTTCCATGTAAATTTTTGTTGGCTAAATTATATATATTAATTCAATTAAAGTCAACTTGATGTTTACACTTAATTAAAAAAGTAATTCCTCTTAAAGGTGCCTAACACTTAGTTTAAGATAAAGTCTACGCGCTTATTATTGGAGCAACAAGTAAGTTGCTCATTTATAAGTAGTTATTCTTAATTAGTCGAACAGTATGTTGAAAAACATAAGTCGTTATAAATCAAGTTTTGGAACAGGACCTTCACGAAGCTGCGACTGGCTTGCTTTATTTTGTTTGGGAAAGGGCGCTTGGCTTAATCGCCTCTGATTTGTATGTGATTGCTCATCTTTAGACACCTCAGATCGACGAGCTTCTGGTAATTTGCTTGGTGTTCTGCCCTCCGTTTTCTGCATTTTACTTTCTTTTGCAGAACTGGGAGGACCTTTTTCAGAAGATAGTCTTTGCTTAAGTTGCCATAACAAAGCACTACCGAGCTTGAAAATGATAGCAGCAATAGCCACGATCACGATTGCCAGAAAAAAAACAAGATAGGGGATTACTTGATGATATTTAGGGGGAACTACCTTCTGGAGCTGTTTTTCAGCAAAACAAACCCCCTTTCTCGGAAGCTGCTTAAACACAGAAGAAAGTATCTCTCTTACATTTGTTGAAAGAGAAAGAGGAGCTACTGGATAATACAAAGTAGGAGATACGTGTTCTCTTGTTACATGAGTGGTTGATGTTGTTGTCACTCTGCTCGCCTGTAAACTTGTAGAAATTATACTCATTAATCCAATTAGCATCAATTAAAATTATAATTAGAATGTAATGGGTTCAGCTTTTGTTTGGTTGGCTATTCAAAAGTTGCACATTGTGTGAGCTCGCGTTACTTACTAAGCATAGTGACTAATTTTTCAAAAAGAATTTTGGTTTCCTTATAGGAAGCATAGGAAGGCAATTCTTTAAGAAGAAGCCACTTTCCTTGGATCATCTCCTTAGAGGCAGGTAGATGACTAGGATTGACCTCAGCAAGATAGTAGCGAACCGTTTTATCATGCAAAAGCTTCTCTTTGTGGAAGAGATATCGATCAGTCAAGTAGGGAAAGTCAAGGAAGCGAAGAACCACCATCCCTGTCTCTTCTAAAAGCTCTCTAGCAGCTGTTTCTTTCGGGCTTTCCCCCTTCATGGCATGCCCTTTGGGGAAGCTCCAATGGCCTCCATTGAAGTGCTGCATAATAAAGACTTCCCAAAGGTTGTCTCGGAAAGTCAGAGGAATAATCCCGAAACATCTTTCTTGAATCATTTAACCTTTAATACGGTATAAGAGGCTCATGGTTTATAGGGAGCAAAAAGGACGGTGGAGTTATGGCCTCCGAATCCAAAGGAATTCGACATAGCGACATTTACTTGCCAATTCTGCGCCTTATGAGGAACTACATCAAATCCCTTAAGCTCTTCTTCAGGGTTTTCAAGGTTGATTGTAGGATGGATTTGTGAAGTATTGATTGCTTTAATGGTAGCAATTGCCTCAATGCCTCCAGCAGCTCCTAAGCAATGACCAATCATCGACTTAGTTGCATTAACTTTGATTTCTTTAATTTGATCCCCAAAAACAGAGCGGATGCCCCGCAGCTCGCAAAGATCCCCGACAATAGTCGAGGTAGCATGAGCATTAATATAATTTACCTCTTTTTTATCAATCCCTGCATCTTGCAAAGCTCCCCTAATACAGCCTGCAACCCCCTGTCCATCTTCTCTAGGATCAGTCATGTGATAGGCATCAGCTGTTAAGGCGCCTCCTAAATACTCAGCAAGTATAGGAGCACCTCTTTTTAAGGCATGCTCTAGACTTTCGAGGACAAGAACGCCAGAGCCTTCTCCCATCACAAATCCCCCACGCCCCTTATCCCAAGGCCTAGAAGCTGTTTCATAGGAGTCATTTCGCTCCGATAGCGCTTTAATTGCAATAAATCCCGCCACTCCAATAGGGTTGATTGGTGCTTCTGTTCCTCCACAGATCATCAGATCTGCCTCTCCAGAGCGGATATGATTTGCAGCAGAGACAATGCAATAGTTGGAAGTAGCACAAGCGGTAGAGATTGAGTAATTAGGGCCTGTAAAACCGAGTTCTATGGAAAGGAGAGCTCCCCCCATATTGGTGATAATGTAGGGAACAAAGAAAGGGCTAATCCGATTATATCCCTTAGTAAAAAGGGTCATATTTCCCTCATAAAAAACTGAAAGCCCTCCCATTCCTGAGCCAATCAAAATCCCGCAGCGGGCTTTATCAAGAGCAGCTAACTTTTCTCCTTTAAGGTCGGCATATTCCAGCGCTTTTTTTCCAGCGACAATTGTATAGCGAATAAAGGGATCTACCCTTCTTGCCTTTTTTTTATCGAGGTATTCTCCCACCTCAAAATCAGCCACTGTGCCTGCAAATCGGGTAGGATAGTTTTCGCAAGGGAAACTGGTGATCGGTTTTACACCACTCTTTCCTTCCAAAAGACTTTGATAAAAATGATCGATATCGGTTCCAAAACAGGAAACAATCCCCATTCCAGTAACTACAATACGTTTCTTATCCATCGCCATCTATTCCTACTTCTAACTTTGTTTTTGATTTCTCTTCTAAAAAGTTTAAGTCAATAATCTTCCCATGACTCCAAAGTCTTTCTAACTGGTATTTTTGCCTCATATCGGGAACAAATAAGTGGATCATAATATAAAAATAATCAAGTACGATCCAATCTCCATGCTGCATCCCTTCAAAGTAAGCAGCTGGTAATCCCTCCTTGCTACACTCATCTTGAATTACCTTTGCAAGGGCAATTACGTGACGATTAATATTGCCGTTTGCAATGATCACATAGTCAGTCATCGAAGAGATCTTGCGAACATCCATAGCAAGGATATTGCTCCCCTTCTTATCAAAAATTACCTGAGCAATATGATGGATAAATTCAGATGGATCTCTCGCCATCGGCTTTTCTCTGTCCCATTTTTATAGAAATGTAGTGAATTAAGAAATGGTTAGAGATTTTTTTATCCTCCTCCCTATATCCTATCTCGATCCTATAAATATAAACGATTTTGATAAATGTAGTCTAGAATTTTTCGAGGGAGGAGGTGTCCACAGTAAAGCTTCTTTTTGAGCCTTTGCCGAATATGAGTACTGCTGATATCCATCGCAGGAATACTACAAAGCCCTTCTTTTAGTTTAGAGGCTACTTTAAGAGGAAATTCAACAAATTTCTGAACATCAAATCCATGCCTTGTCCCCACAATGGGAGTCGCAAGATCAACTAACTGCTCCACCTCTTTCCAACGATCAAAATGTAATAGAGCATCTTCAGCAAGGAGGAGAAAAAATTCTTTTTTCCCTTCCGCTTCTGCTACCAGCTTTCTGATAGTATCAATTGTATAGGCAGGAGAGGGACCCTGAGCTTCTAGATCAAGAAGAGAAAATCCTTCGATCTCTTCGATCGCTAAACGAGCCATTTGATAGCGATGTTCCATGGGAGCAAGAGGAGGGGTTGTAACTTTTAAAGGGGAAAGAGGAGTAGGGCAAACGAGCAGCTCATCAAGCCCAGAGCGCTCTTTGAGTTCAAGAGCAAGATTGAGATGGCCAAAATGAATAGGATCAAAGCTGCCGCCAAAAAAACCAACTTTCTTCTTCACCGCAATTCCTATTTCAGGAAGTCTTCTATTAGACTCCTTTCGAAACTCCATTTATTTGCCAAAACAACGATTTTTGCCATCTCTAAAAACCGATTTTTTCAGCCATGTGTTCCCACATTGTCTTCAAAATCGTTTTTAAGACCTGTCTAAAACTCGCCATTTTTCCAAACAAAGCGATGTATTGAATTAATACAGCTAGCTTATGCGATCGGCAAACCGCGGAAGCTTTCACATCAGCCCAAACATCAAAAACTTTTGAAACGGAGCACTAGAGCCTTTTGTTCCCTTTCCAGATGGCTTTTTGCCTGATTGAAAAGTTCTCTATAGAGCATTGCCTTATTGAAATCGAGACCAGATCCGCTCATCTCCTTCCGATACCCTTCAATCTCCTCCTTAATTGCTGCAAGCAGCTCCTGCTTGTTCTCGTAAATACTTTCCCATTCTTCTTTTCCTGCTTCTTCTGCCCTTTTATCTAGGAGAGCACCCTGAAGAATAGAAAATTTTCGAGCAATGATAAGATAATCTATAGAATTAAGGGGAAGCTCTTCAATTTCTTTTCTTAACATTCCCTCTTTTTCTAAGAGTAGATCAAGATCTGTATCTGCAATTTTTTCTAAAAGAGAGGTGAGCTCTTTTTTAAGATTTTCAACTCTCCCTATTTCTGTCTTCTCTTCTGCAGCTAGTTTCTCAGCAATTTTATCTAAAGCTTTATACCGAATCCCTTCCAACTTATCCCTTAGTTGCTTTGCATCAGGTCGAGTTAAAGAGGCCTCATTCATTACCTGGAGGATCATCTGATAATGAGTACCTATCCTCTCTTTGGAAAGCCCCTCCCCTTTTTCGCAATCACAAGCAAATTGTGTAATTTTTACAAGAATCTCCTCTTTCTTCTTTTTGCTCTCTTCGCTTTCAACATCTAAGTCCCTTTTTTTCTCTTCTTCCTTCTCCTTAAGACAATCCCAACATTTAGAAAGGGTTTTTCTCATCTTATTGAATGCGCTCGCTGTCAGCATCAATTCTTTCCCCAAGGCTTGTAATCCTTTCACTTCTTCCCGAAGAAGATAAAAAGGGAGCTCTTTAGCTACAGATCTCTCTTCTTCTTTTTCGAAAGAAAAGTGCTCTTTTGCAAACCTTTCTACATCTTGCATAAACTGATCACTCACACTTTTGAGGAGCTCTTTTCTCTTTGGAAAAACCAAATCTCCTAGTAGAGAAAGCCTTTTTAAGAGACGATTTTTAATGCTTATCTTCATTCCTGTAGTAAGAGTTTCAGCGCGAAGAGCCTCTAAACGGAGGGTGAGTGTCCTCAGAAACTGAAGTTCCCTTTGTAGCTCTTTATAATCTCCTAATTTGCTTTCCAAAAATGCAGATTTTTTAGGAAAGGTAAGGAGAGGAAATTTTTCAACCATTTCTTTAAAATGAGAATAGTCGCCCTCTAAAGCCTCTATAGCAAGTTCGATTTGCTCAACGGAAAAAAGAGCTTCTTCATCCATAATTTCCTTAAGACGGCTTGCCTCTTCTTTCATTTGACTATATCTCATCCAAAAAGCATTTTTTTTATCAGAGGGAAACTTCTCTTTAAAAAGAGTAGAGCAAAGATACTGCGCATCCCAAAAGTTCTTGAGTCGAAGAGGTCCTTTTTGGGAGAGAAGCTCTTGCATAAAGGTAAGAGCGCATTCCATTTTTTCTTCTGCACGCTTCTTCTGATTAAATTCCTCCTTAAATAGGAGAAAAGGGTCCTTTTTCTTTTCTTGAGATTTTTCCTTAGAAGCAGCTAAGGGTTGATGAGAAAGGTGTTGCACTGGCTTTTGTGTATCCATTTGAATGCTAAACTCTAGTAATGCTGAAAATCCGATTCTATACTCAAATTGTTTAAGTATACTGTAAAAAATTGGAAAGAATTTTCAAGATCGTTTCTGACAGATGATATAGGAGACAAGTTTAAGTGAAAAGCTTTTTAACTCACCTTTATTTTTCAATTTTTAAACATTTTTTCAGTATCTGCTTTCATAGTCTTGAATGACCAGCTCTAAAACCCTTTGATAACCAAGAATATCAATATCAAGCCACTTAAAAAGAGGTTCTTTCTTAAACCAGGTAAATTGTCTTTTGGCATAATGACGTGAGCTTTTTTTAAATTCCCAGACAAAAAGCTCCCAATTTTCATCGCTCTGCTGAGAATCTAAAAAATCTAAACACTGGCGATAACCAATGGCTTGAGAGGCAGAAAGATTTTCTCGAAGCCCCTCCTTTTCTAATTGCTCTACCTCATCGATAAAACCTTTAGCGATCATCTCATCGCAACGCATTTCAATGCGAGGATAAAGAATCTCTCTAGGATAATAGATAAACCAGCAGCGGAAATCAAACTCAGGAGCAAGGGAGGGAACAATTCTTGGAAAGTCGCTCACCTTTTTTCCAGTTAAGGTGATGATTTCAAGACCTCGAATAATCTTGTGCTTGTCGCGTGGGCTAATCGTTTTTGCATACTGCGGGTCAACCGCTTGTAGTTTCTCATAAAAGGGATCGATCCCAAATTCTTGGATTTCCTCTTCCAGTTGGATCCGTAGATCTGGAGAGGCAGGAGGCCCCTGGGGAGGACCATAGATCAGGGCATGCAGATAAAATCCTGATCCTCCTACGACGATGGGAACTCCTCCACGCGCAATGATTTCTTCACAACTGCTTACCGCCGCTTCATAAAAATGAACTACATTAAAAGAGTCGGTTAAATTGCAAATATCGATCAGATGGTGAGGGATCCCTTCCTTTTCCTCCTCCGTGATTTTAGCTGTGCCGATATCCATGCCGCGATAGACCTGCATCGAGTCAGCAGAAACAATCTCTCCTCCAATCTGCTTGGCAATTTTTATCCCTAAACGGGACTTGCCACAGGCTGTAGGGCCACCGATCACAATTACTCTATTTTGAAAGGGAGAAACGGGAGATTTTTGCCTTAAGGGCAGCGGACTTGTTGTCATCTCATCTCCAGCTAGTCAGGAGAAAAAGCGTCAAAAGCCTCTTCTTCGGTAAAATAGATATTGAGGATTTTTTCAAAACCAGCCATTTTGATGATTTCTAATACCCCTTCGCTAATATCGCAAAGATTGAGCTTGCCTTTGAGCACCTTGAGTTTTTTTGTCGAAGCAAGAAGAACTCGCATTCCTGCACTGCTAAGATAACCCACCTTAGCAAAGTCTAGTAGGATCTTTTTCCCTCCCTCTTCAACTATCTTTTTTAAATTCTGATCTAAGATAGGAGAAGAAGTAGCATCCAATCTTCCCTCTAGGCGGAGAATGGTAATGCTTCCTTCTTTTTCAGTTATGACATGAATTCCAATAGACATTCTTACCTCTCAAAAAATGAAGGAGCTTAAAACCTTCTTTATAGCAGTGACGGCTTTTATCTTAAAATAAGCCTCCTACTACATTGTTAGCTTAAGGGGAGAATATTTTCAAAAGGTATTTTTAAGAGCAAAGGTCTA
>JACPWA010000105.1 GCA_016191565.1 Simkania negevensis
CTGCTGCATTCAAAAGAGGAACTGACCAGACTAAAGCAAAGGAACTGGCTGGAAGAGTTAACTTAATAGAATCGGCTGGGAAAACTTCAGCAAATATTTTAGACCAGATGGATGACTTATTAATGGACCCAGCAATTACCAGTAAACTAACCGCTGAGCAATTAAATGAAATTAATGATACATACAAAAATCTTGCTGGACTTGAGAAAGCAATGCTAGAAAATGACTACTTCAGACAAGCCAAGATCTATAAAGAGGCGTTCAGACGCTATCTTGCCTCAAAAAGAATTGCCTATCCTATTGGAGGGAGCTTTTATTTATTCTTAAGAGGGCTGTCCCAAGGAAAAGGGGTTTATATTCTTCAAGAGAAATAAAAAAAAATCTAGTGCTCTGTATGGGCATATCTCAAATTGAAGTTTACAAAGCACTAGTACAACACTAATATTGGTATAATATTAGTGTCTAGCTCTTATTAGGAAACTTTTTCAACAGAACAGGTATAAGGCTTTTAATTTGGTTTAAGCCTCTTTGATCGCTTATAAAACAATTAACAGTTAAAACTAAGGAAGGACTAATCAGCCCAGACAGGAAATGAACAACGTAAAATCTACCTAAAGATAATGCTAGCTTGTTTATCTTATCGACAAGTTTTTCTTGGCTATTTCTAATTTCAAGTGATATTTCTCCTATATATCTATCCATACTGATCTCTGAGTATCTGCGCTTTAGCTTTCTTTGCTTGGAGTTATTAACAGTGCTTCTACCTCCTCTGTTACTTCCTGAAGAACTTGAAGCCCCTTTAGGAGGGATTCGTGTTTCCTCCTGCTTGGGATTGTCAAAGATGTCCTTAATTACCTGCTTATGTAATAGATGAGAAATGATTATTACGCTTAAAAAAGAGTGATCAGATTTTTCCGCCCTTGAAAAGATAAATAAAAACCCACCCACTTCTATTAAATAGTCAGCGACATCTAGCCCCTTTTTTAAACTAACATGTTTTTCTGCAAGAGCTTGTGAACCTTGAGATTTTTCTTTAGGACCTTGTAAATATTCACTAAAATTGTTAATAGCTTTTTGCGCAATGGTACAACATGTCTTTGCCAGGTTAGAGAATTCGCCAAAATTTTTTGTAATGAAATAACCCACTGTTACTAGCTTCAGTGCGTTACCGCACATTTGTATTGCCATGTTTTATGCAATGCCTCTTTTAGTTGAGGAGATAATTTTAATGAGGCTCTTATTTCTATTCAATACTTATTTTTATTCAAAAGATCAAAAAATTTTTAATAAAATTTATTTTTTTTTAATTTGGTAGCATAAAAAAATTACAAAGCGGATTTGTTTGGAAAAATGGGGTTTTCAGCAACATTTGAAAAATAGTTTTAAAGACAATAGACCTTTTGTATAACTTATTTTTTACACTTAGTATAAGGTGAGTTAAAAAAAATCTTGGTCAATCTGCAATCGACGCAGTACATTATTTCAAAAGTTTTTGATTTTCAGCATTAGCTACTGTCAAAGAAGAGCACCGAAAACTTTCTTTAAAAGAGGTGACCACGTAGCATGAATTGCCTCAGCAGAAAAGCTTTCTTTACGAGCAAAGACTGCATGCAGATAAGGATCGATCCGTTCTTGCTGTAAAGAAAGCGCCTGATCGATTTTTTTTTGTAGCTCGCTAGCCTCTTTATTTAAAAAGACTTGTGCCCAAGAAGGGAGAAAAGGGGAAGGGATCGATTGAGAAGCGTGGTAATAGAGAAGGTAGTTTTGAAGCGCCTCTTCCTTGTTTTCTTTCACTAAGGTGATTCCTTCCTTTTCCTTGGTAAAAAGGAGGGCATTTTCACAAAAATCTAATTTAAGCGCAGAAAAAACAAGATAGAGAGGATAGATTTTTACTAGTTCAGAGAGCTCTTTTTCTCCTTGTATTAGGAGTCCTTTCGATGTGATAGGAGGGAGTTTTCCTTCAATGACGGCATGGCACTTAGGAGAAAGAGGGCAGAAGAAGGGAGGGAGGATCCAGTAATTTTTTCTAATTTCTTCTTTTTTTTCACAGCCTGCTTTTAGCTCAATGGTGAGCAGATCCTCTCTTCTAATCTGGTGTCTTTCAAGATCAGAGAGAAGCTCTTTAGCTTCTTTTTGCAGCTCTTTGATCGACACCTCTTTAAAGGGGGAGAAGGGCAGTTTTCCTTCTCTTATCGTCTCTGCTAAAATTTTCTCAAAAGGGTCGTAAAGCAACCCATTTTTAAAGAGGGAGCGGCTTAGCGGGGAAAGGAGAAACTCTTCCTCTTCTCTTTGAGAAAAATCATAAAAAATTTTGAGCTCCTTATTGAAATAGTGGCGTAGGGGATGTTTAGCAAAAGAAAAGAGCTCTTTAGTATTCAGCAGAAATTCTTTTTGGACTTCTTTTTCAATGGATTGAATAGAAGTATATTCGGGAATAAAAGGCTGATAGGGGGGCTTTGGATGAAGATAAAAAGCGGCTCCTTTTTCATATTCCTCCGCAGAGGAGTTTTTTAGGAAAGAATCTTTCTCAAAATAGGAGTTGTGAAAAGAAAAGGGGGGATGCTTTCTTAAAATAGCTTCTGAAACCTTTTTTCCGTCGATCTCATAAAACCGATTAAGAGAGCTCATCAGCTCTTGTACAAGAAGGGAAGGGAGTGTCTCTTTTCCATCCTTTTCATCAAAGTGGATGTAGCTAATTATAAGACGTTCTTTAGCTAAAAGAAGGGTGCTAAGCAAAAGGGAGCGGTCCTCTTCTATTTTTGAGGGAGAAAAATCTGCTCCTTTCCACTTTTTGAGCTCTTGTAGTGAGGAAGTAAAAGGGGAGCGAGGAAACTCTCCTTCCCCCATTCCGATGAGGCAGATTACTTTCGCTTCACTGATCCCTCCCAGATGTAAGGAGGAAAAAGAGAGGGATTGAAGGTTGTGGTGAAAGTCGCTTCCCCCTTTTTCCTGCATCCCGCTGAGGAGAAATTGATGGATAGGAGAAAAAGGAAATTTTTTGCCTGCAGTAAGACTTCCAAGGAAGGGAAGGTTGCCTATCTTCTCAGTAAGAAAAAGATAAAAGGAGCGCTCTTCTTCTAAAGGAAAGAAATAGCGATCTACAAGGGAGCGAAGATAAAGGCTCCACTCCTCAAGAGAAAGGAAGCTATTTTCTAAAAAATCACTATCCTCTTTTAACAAGCGGAGAAGATGGATGCATTTAGCAAGAAGCTCTCCTTCAGAGATGTCCAAAATAGGAGAGGGAAAATATCCTCTTTCTTCAGGGAGAAACCCCAAGGAAGAAAGGAGCCTTTCAAAAGCTGCTTCAAAGCTCCCTTGCGCAAGTTCTTCTCTTTCTTTTGCAGAGAGAAAATGAGCTTTTTGCTTCCCATCCATTCCCCATTTTACTCCACATTTTTCCATCCACTTTTGGAAGAGAAAAAGATCTTTTTCTTCGAGCTGAAATTTCTTCCTAAAGGAAGGGGTAAAAAGGAGGGTAAAAACAGCAGAGATAGAAAACCGCTTTTCCCTTAACGAGAGAAGCTGAAAAAAAGCGATCAGAAGGGGACTTTTTCCAAGAATTTCCGTACCACGAATATGAAAAGCAAAAGGAGAATGTTTAGCTCCGAAAATAAGCTGGATATAAGGAGCATATTTTTCCATGTCAGGAGCATAGATTTTAATATCAGAAGGAAGAAGGCTTTGATCGGAGAGAAGCTCTCTGATCGTGAGATAGAGGATCTCTATTTCTCTTAATTTAGAACTAGCGGGAGAAAGTATTAAGGAAGGATCTTTTGGTAATTGTTCTTTTTCTCCCTCTTCCCGGTCCACAAAAAGATCTCTTTGTACCTTTTTTAAAAGGGTAGTAGGGGAAGGAGGAAGGTAATGTTCTTCTGTGGGGAACCCCTCCTCTTCAAAAACCTTTATGTTCTCCTTTTCGAGCTTCCCAAAATTTGCCAGAAGGGGATGCCCCCTTTTTAAGTAAAGCTGAAGCTCTTCTCTGGTTTGCTTACTTACTTTACTTTCTTCCAGTCTATGATCGATAAAAAACCGTTCCTTAGAAGTAGAAAGATCACTCCAAAAAGTGGTGCAAGGAGAAAGCTGATAATAAAACACTTTAAGATGCTCTGCTACTTTGGCAAAAAAATAGTGGTAGAGTTTAGGAAGGAAAGGAAATCCAAAAATATGGAGCTCGAAAGGGGAAAAGGGAGCAAAGAGCTTTTGCTCTAAAATCTGGACGGGACAATTCCAATGAGCTGCTTACTTAAAGAAAGGATTTTTTTTCTCCTCTTTTGTAGCAAAAGAACTTCCTTTTCTCCTTCTAGATAGTAGAGAAGCTCTCTCCCTTTTTCCTCTTTTCTTTCGAGCCTCTCCTCAAGGAGATGGTAAAGATGAAGAGCAAGAAGTTCTTCAGAAGGAAAAGAAAGGGAGCATGTGCTCATTTTCTTTAAGAGCATGTGCACTCCGCTTCCTAGCAAAGAAAATTCCACCCCAGCTCCAATGGGAAGCTCTTCTTTAGTGAGAAAATGGCGGATCAGTTCATTTTCCCAATGTTTTTGCGGAATAAGAACGACTTTTTTTTCTAAAAAGGAAGAGGGGGAGAGAAAAAGGTTACTACAAAGAAGCGAAGCAAGCTTTTCAAGTGAATTAGAAAAATAAAGAAGTGGTTTTTCCAAGACAAAACTCCGCCTTTCTGCTAGTGTTCAGTATATACCGCTACTTGGTCACCAATTTGGATTTGGGCCCGCGGGAAAGTTCGGGGGCTTTGGCGCAGTATACTCGATTTTCAATTTGAACGCATTTTTATAACTATGAGTTTGCTTTCTTTCAAAAAGAAGCTTTTATTTTCTCTGCAAAGCGCACTTTATCGATGGGGAATTTTAAAAAAAGACACCTTTTCTACTCGTTATGCGCTCCACTTTCTAAACATCGCCCAGTTTCTCGGAGTAATCAATGACAATGTCTTTAAGTTCTTAGTGGTTTTCCTCTTTATAGATCTCCAAGGAGCGGAGCATTCAAGTCAAATCCTTTTTTGGGCAGGTACAGTTTATGTCCTCCCTTTTCTCCTTTTTTCAGCTGCAGCAGGGGTAATAGCAGATCGATTTAGCAAACAAAGGGTAGTGTTGACTCTAAAGTTTTTCGAACTTCTTATCATGCTCCTTGGAATCTTAGCTTTTACATTTAAAAACGCTTTTTCTTGCTATCTTCTCCTTTTTTTCCTTGCAACCCATAGTACTATTTTTGGCCCAGCAAAATATGGAATGATCCCTGAATTGGTTGACAAAGACAAAATTACAAAAGCAAATGGCCTGATCACTTCTAGTACCTACTTGGCTATTATCATCGGCACAACTCTCGCCTCCTTCCTCACAGAGGTCACTAATCGGAATTTTCCCCTTTCAGGGGCTGTTTGCACCGCTTTTGCCTTAATCGGCTTTATTTCAGCAGTCTTAATCTCCAAAACTCCTGCTAAAGGGGCTACAAGAAAAATCAATCTTTTATTTATCTATGAAATTTACCGCAACTTGCGCCTTTCTACCGAGATTCCCCATCTTCTTCCTGTGGTTTTTGGTTCCGCTTCTTTTCTCTTTATCGGCGCCTACTTCCAACTGAATGTCATTCCCTTTGCTATGCAATCTCTCGGCTTAAGCAGCATGCAAGGGGGTTATCTCTTCTCTTTAACTGCAGTTGGGATTGCCTTAGGTGCTTTCCTTGCTGGTCGTTTATGTAAACACAGGCTTGAGCTCGGATTATCCTGTATCGGTGGCATTCTTTTATCAATAACCCTCCTTTGCATTTCCCTTTTTGATACCTATCTTCCTTTCATTATGATCGCTCTTTTCTTTTTAGGGATTTTCGGAGGGATTTATGTTGTTCCTTTTGATTCTTTCGTCCAAACCTACGCTCCCGATAAGAGAAGAGGACAAACAATTGCGGCAAGCAATTTTTTAAGTTTTTGTGGTGTTCTCCTCGCCCCGATCTTAATTGCTATTTTCGGGATGTTTAATTTCACAGCAGCAGAAGGATTTAGAATCACTTCTGTAATGATCTTTCTCTTTATCATTACCATTACCACATTTTTATCCCCCTTCTTTTTTAACTATTTAGCCCATCTTTTCTTCAAGCTTTTTTATAAGATAGAGTTGATCAATGCTTCATTTAATATAGGCTCTCCTTTTCTCCTTATCGGCAAAGAAATCCGTTTTTTCCATCTCTGCCTTCTCTCAAGCAAGCATCCTGCCATCCATTTTTATCTTCCCACAGTGAAAAAAAATATCTCCCATTTTCTCCTCTCCCTTTTCTCTTCGATCGAATATCTTCAAACAGAAGATTCAATTGAATCTGCCTTAAAAGCTTTTAAAGAAAAAAAAGAAAAAGACCATGTGGAGCTGCCCATTTTAGTTCTCTCCTCTCCTTCCTATATAGAAAGGCGAAAAGAGATCGAACAAAAGAGCAAATCTCTTGGAAAAGTAGGTATTTATACGATGGATGTGGAAAAGAAACAGAAGGGTACAATCTTCCTGATTTTCACTTAATAACCTATTAGTTGCTATGCTAAGTAGCAACTATGTTTATGCAAAAAAGAGAATTAAGGAAACGTTTCACATACACATCTTTAAAAGCCGTAGATCAGCTCTATTTCATACATCTTGTACTGCAGATTCGGCCCAATATTCTTATTAAGCGTAGAGGACTGTGAGTAACTTTGGAAAACGGTGATCGTATCTGTCAGCATATAGTTAAAAGTGATCGATGGCCCTCTGTAGTTTCCAGCGCCGACTGCAGTACTGCTACTTGTAGCTGTCCCTAGCCCTTTGGTAACCCATTTGGTACTATAAAGGCCTACCTCGGCAGCATTACCCCGTCCAATTCCTGCCCCCTCAAAGTCGGGGATAGTTTGTGCTTGCACCCACTGGTAGTTGATATCTAACGACCAATCTCCTTTTTTTCTGATTTCACCGACAGAAAACCCTGCATACCAGGCAAGATTCTCTTTGTTATGCTTAGTTACTTTTGTTGCCTTTGCTGCTGTGTTAATAAGCCCTGCTACATAAAAAGTAGTCATTTTAGAACCAAACCAGGAAGGAGCGCATTTATATCCCCATGTCCATTGAGTGTTCATATAAGCAAAAGCTAGCTCTTTAAGAGGGTTGGAATAGTCTTTGGTATCCCAATCGATCCATGAAATTTTCGAATATAGCCCCGTATTGCCAATAGTAAGAAGGCCAAGCTCAGCAATATACCCATATTGGTTAACACTTTCATTAACGAGAAAAGGACCTCCATAGATGTAAAAATCACCAAGCGCATCAAACCACTGGGAATATTTGCCAAGAATACCATCCATAAAAGAACCAAATTGAATCTTCGAATCAAAAATGTCAGAAAAACGGCGCCGTCCTATTTCCAGATCGAGGGTATAATCATCTGAATCAAGGACCCGTCCTCCTAAGTAGGCTCGCTCCAATTTAAGTCTGTCTAAAGTGCCACCTACAGTTCCTGCATTGTTATCAAACTCGAGCTTTACTGCAGCCCAGGTGCGATCTGTCCGGTAATCTAACATAAGATTGAGTTCAATATCCCATGCATTGGAAGCAATATCGGGAAATGCTCCTCCGCTTCCTCTTTGTTTGATCCCATTTCTTTTTTCATTAAAAGATTGAAGCTCTACCCGTACCTCGCCACTGATGATTAGGCTCCCCCCTTTCTCTTTAACCATCACCTGTTGTTTTTTGTTTTTCACCCATTCTCGAAGCGCCTGTATATCCTTTTCATCGAGGCGTAAGTCTTCTGGTGCTGTTTCCTCTTCAACTGCATAAAGAGTGGTAAAAGCAATGCTGCAAAAAACAAGAAGAAAACTGTAGAAGTTGCGTAATTTCATCGCCTTCTCCGTTAAATAGAGACAGCATTTTATTTTAGAAGCAATATTTATCGCAAGCCCTTTACGACTTTTGAGGAGAATCTACTTCTTTCTCTGCAAGAAGAGAGATAATTTTTGGAAGAAACTCTCTAGCAACTTCTCTTCCCCTTTGATAAATGATCTCATTTTTCTCATCGTTAAATGTCCCTAAATCTTGAAAATCCATTGTCAAGATGAGATCAGCTTCTTTCAGACAATGACTGGTTAAAGAGCGATAGGCAATATGAAAAGAGCGGCTTGCTACATGGAAAAAATGGCTAGGTTCCTCCTTAGAAAGCTTTTCGCCAATATCCACCGCAATGACAACTTGCGCTCCATATTTTTTAGCAATGCTGACAGGAACTGGATTGCTCACCCCGCCATCGACAAGATAACGCCCTAGAAAAAGAACAGGAGGAAAAAAACCGGGAAGTGCTGCCGAAGCTTGGATTGCAGGGATGATCTCTCCTGCCCCCAATTCTAACTCACTTCCCTCTCTTAAATCGGTTGCGGCAACCACAAGGGGGATCTTTAACTCTTCAAATGTTCTTGCTTTAAGATTCGCTTGCAAAAAACTTCGGAGCCTTTTTCCTGAAGCGATCGCAAAGCGGGCATCAAATAGAGAAAAATCGAAAAGATCAGAGCGACGCATCTTGAGAAAAATTTTCTCAAGGCGCGCAATATTAGGCTCATCTGCATAAAGGGCCCCAATGATCGCTCCTGAGCTACAACCAACAATGAAATCAGGTCTGATTCCCATTTCCTCCATCTCTTTCAAAACTCCCAAATGAGCTAGCCCTTTTGACCCCCCACTTCCTAAGACAAGAGCTATTTTTACCTTCTCTTGCCTTGGAACAAATGTAGGAATCGGCTGAGGTTCGAGATATGCCATGCGCAAAGAGCCACAACCAGTAAAAAAAAGAAGAAAAACAGCAGATAAAAAGAGAATGAAATAATGTTTGCCCTGATTCCACATAGTGATCTAATCTGCATAAACTAAAGTGAAAACACATTATATGCGAATTTCTTTTTTTCTTTTCCTTTTTTTAGCTTTAAATTTTTTTCTGCACTCAGAAGGAAAAGTTGAGCTCATTTATGCAAAGGAATCTCTGTGCATCACAAATCTTGAGCAACTGGAAAAAGAAGAGGATCATCTCTTATACATCGACGTAAAAAGACTCGAAGAGATGATAAGAGAGGGTAATATTGTTCTTAAAGCTAATAAAGATATTGTTTTTTCCTCCTCCTTCCTTTCAAAGGTATGGGGAAGAGGGATGACTCTTAAGGCAGGAGGGTCGATTATCTTTGAGAAAAACGCTTGCCTTTCTCTTAACCGAGGAAATTTTCACGCAAACAACAAAGGGAAATTTTTAATGAAGCAAGGAGCTTCTATTGCTACACAGGGAGGAGAGGTAATGATTGAGGGAGCCTCTTTACTTTTCGATTCTTCCATAGATGCAGGAAGGGGAAAAATCCATATCTATGGAAAGGGAGGAGAGTCGCAAGAATGCGGACTTATGATCAAAGGAACCTCAAAGATCATCACTAAAGGAAACGGTGAGATTTTTTTAACAGGGAAAGGAGGAAACCACTTAGAGGGAAACTACGGCCTTCTTATAGAAGGAGAAGGGCTGATTGAATGCGAAGATGGAAAACTTTTCCTTTTCGGACAAGGGGGAGGAAATGATTTTAGTAGCGACAACCAGGGCATCCATCTTTCCAAAGCTCTAATCAGAACCAAAGGAAGAGGGAAGATCACGATCGAAGGCAGAGGGGGATTTGGGCAAAATAGAAATGAGGGGATTTTTCTTTCTGAAAACGGGAAAATCGAAACCTCTCAAGGAAGCATTGCTCTTATCGGTACAGGAAGAGCTCTTTGTAATGAAAATCAAGGGATCCATCTAGAAAAAGGTTCTCACATCATCTCACACGGAAAAGGATCAATAGAGCTGAGGGGAGCAGGGGGAAATGGGAAAAGAAAAAATCAAGGAATCCTCCTCTCTGGTCCACGAACTTCTTTAGTGAACAAAAAAGGAGGTCTCTTCCTCATTGGATTTGGCGGTGGTCAGGAAGGGTATAATCCAGGGATCCATTTACAAGAGGGAGCTTCCATTTCCTCACTAGAAGAAGGCTCTATTTCCCTAGAAGGAACTGGAGGAGGATCCTTCTCTGAGCAAAGTAGCAAAGTGTCTTGCAATGAGGGAATCCTTGTAGAGCGAGGAAAGATTTTTTCCAAAAAAGGAAATATCCTTCTCAAAGGAAAGGGGGGAAAAGGGAACCTTTCAAATCATGGGATCTCCCTTCTCGGCACGAAGCTAGCTCTTCACTCTGAAGAAGGAGAAATCTCTTTGCAGGGCAGTTCTGGAGAAGGGGAGAGCAGGGGAGTTTATCTTACCGATGAGAACATTATTTCTGCTGACCTTCCTGGAAATATAAAGGTTATTTCTAAATAACTTCTAAGTAACATCTATAATACTTAAGCAACTACCAAATCAGTAAATATTGGTAGCAAATACCGTAATATTCTAATTATAAATAGATTAGTAAAAATAGATCAGACCTTTTTCTTAAGCATTTCGAAACCAAAACGGGGCCTGGCTTCATATTGGCGAGGAGAGCTAAATACTGTCCAAGCCTCTTTCGCTGACCCATTCAACCAATGTTTCCAAGCAGAAAGGGGAAAGCCCCTTCGGATTCGCGGATCATAGCGCCAGACTTCCAGCTCTAAAGTAGCTGGATTGACAAAGAAAGCAAAGTAGAATGTGGACCAGTTGGTGTCGGCAAACAAGCAAGGGGAAGGAGGGAGAAGCCCCTCTTTTTTAAGCGCCTTATCCAAACGAGTTGCAAGAGAAGAAGAAGGGGTTTCTTCTACCTTTGCAATCACCTCCAAAAGAACATGGTAAAATGAGGAAAAGGAAAAAAAGAGGGGAGCGGGGGAAAACATTTCTTGGAAAAGAAAAGCTGCTTGTTTTCCTTTATTTTGTTTTTCTTCGTAGAAGGAATAAAGAATTTTTTCCCCTGTTTTTAACCCCTCTGCTCTTGGAATGAGAGGGAAAGCGCTTTGTAAAAAAGAATCAATTAGATCTTTCCCTCCCCTTTTTTCTTTAGATGGGAAAAAGTGATCGAGTAGGTCTTCTCGAAATACAGATAGAGAAACTATTTTGCTGTTTGGAGCGAAGGGTTTTTTCGAAAGGTGACCTACCTCTTTTATCAACTCTTTCGCTAAAAATGCCTGCTTTCCTTCATCAAGAAATATCTTCTGATAAAATTCTTTAGCAGGATAAAGAAGCTGATCGCGTACCCAGGTATAGGTAAATCCAGAATCGGTCCATCCTGCTTTAAAAGGAAAAAGTCCTGGCTTAAAAATATAGGCGTGGGTGGGAGAAGTGGCGAGCAGACCTTTTTCTCCTTGATCTTCAAAGGGCTTTGAAATAGGGTGGGGCAACCCTTTCATTAACTCGATGAGAAAAATGCACAAATCGAGAGGGCTATGTGGAACCCTTTGTTCTTCATCAAGGTTTCCTTCGATTGAATAATAGCAGCGAAGTAAGTTGGAGAGACTGCCTCCCGAGGTATAGCTCCAGGGTTTTTTCTCCCCTAAATCTTGGGAAAATGCTCCACGGACTTTTTTCATCCGTTTGAGTGCAGCAGAGAGAAACTCTTTCCTCATCAGATGATGGATCACCGTAGTAGTGATCTCCTCAATGAGCTTTTTTTCCTCTTCAAATGCTAGAAAAATCTCAGTCTCAACTAAATTAAAAAAGTTTTTCAGTGCATTGATATAATCCTCTTCAGAATGGATCATTTTCCAGAAAGTAGGATCAGCACTTCCCTGTTTATAAATTAGACGAAAACCAGCAGGGGAGTCATCATAGATCCCCTCTTCCTCAAACATTTCTACGTCATATACTTCTTGAAAAAAGTGGGGAAACTGTTCAAAGTATTTATTCATAAGGGGAGAAAAAAACTGGGAAAGCCTCTCTGCCCGTTTTCTCCCCTTTTCATAGAGATCTTGTGTAGCATGGATATGATGCTCAGTAGCAATCAATGTAGCCTTGAGCGTACGCGCTTGCTCATAGGAAGAAGCAGAGCGGAGTAGAGCATTTTGGGTATTTTCCTCATCAATTCCCCGCTTATATTCGACATATGCCTTCTCCATTCTTTTTTTTTCTTCATTAAAGCTCTCTTCTATCTTTTGATAGATTATTGCGCCAATCCCATCCTCTTCCTTGGGATCAAGCCCTAAGCTATTTACGAGATTCCATTTGGAAACTTCCACCTTATAATCACTAAAAGTAGCAAGGGTAAATTCCCATGTTTTTAAGAGGGGATGGGCGACTTGGGCACAAAAGAGCCTTTTTCCCCTTTCAAATTGCGAAGGATTTAGAATCTTTTTGAGAAATTGCTCCACATTAACAAATTTTTGTTTAGAAATAAGAGAGGAAAATTCTTGGTATAGCGTTTCCCCTTTTTCCTGAAAGGAAAGGGAAGGGTCGAGCACTCTTACTTCGCCGAGCACTTCAATAATGGCTGGAGAGTAGAGGAAAGGAATGTGTGATAGGGGAGCTCTTTTTTTTAGATCTCCCTCTCCCCAGCTTAAACTAATCGGTGCAATATGTTCCTTTCCGGCAAAGGTTCGTTTGACCGAAAAGATAGAGAAAAGATCAACTAAATCGATTAGAAACTGCTCTTTCTGCTCTCTTTGGATCAGAATTGCTGGAGCAGTAGCAAAGCAAGAGCCAAGAGTTTGTCTTAAAGGAAAAAGGAGAGCAGAAAGAAGCGCCCTTCTCATCTCTTTCTCCTCTACTTTTTCCCCCTCCTTCAGGAGAAGGGAATCTCTGATCAGCCCCTCTAAAAATTTATTTTTTAAGGGGGATCTTAGCCTTTCTACAAGAGAGATAGCTGTCTTTTCCTTTAAGAAAAAGGCAAGCCCCTCCTGCATGTGCTTTTTTACCTCTTCATCAAAAAAACCGTTGGGATAAAGAGGGGCCTGCTCTTTTTCCATCGCTTCTAACACTTTTTCGATTTTCTCTATGGAAAGTTTCCCCCTCTCATCGATCAGAAAAAAAGCAAGGGAGCGGGCGCGATACAGATGGCGAAAAGAAAAAGAATCTTGCACCTGAGAAAGATCGAAATAGAAAACCCTTTCACTTTCAAAAAAAAGGTCGATCGCTTTCCAAAGAGTTATAGCTTTTTTATAGTAGAGGTGGGGATATATACTGCATAGAGTACCAAAGCCCATTTCATTTTTTCCTTGTCCCTGCTAAGCTAGTTTTAATAGCAGAATCTATCATTTGTAAACTTTTTATGAAAACCTTTCATCAAAACGTCCCTTTGGAACTCTCCTCTGGAGCTACAGCAAAAGAGGCAGCACAAAGCCTCCATCTCACAGAACCTCATCAAGGTTTAGCGGTGACGATCAATGATCAATTAAGCGATCTTTCGACTCATCTTAAAGAAGGAGACAAGCTCAAATTTTACCAGTTTGAGGATCCGGAAGGAAAAGAGGTATTCTGGCATACCTCTGCCCATGTTTTGGCACAAGCGGTTCTCCGCCTTTACCCCAAAGCTCTTCCTACAATCGGCCCTCCCATCGATCATGGATTTTACTATGATTTTGCTAATCTTCACCTTTCAGAAGAGGATTTTCTCAAGGTTGAAAAAGAGATCAAAACGATCCTCGCTGAAAACTTCAGACCAGAGCGGGTAGAATTTAAGAATAAAAAAGAAGCACTCGAAGCGTTTGGTAAAAACCCTTATAAAAAAGAACTGATTGAAAGCTTTGATGAATCAGCCCCTATCACCGCCTACAGGCAAGGAGAGTTTTTCGATCTCTGCCGCGGCCCCCACCTTCCTAATATTGGGAAAATCAAAGCCTTTAAGCTCTTAAAAACTTCGGGAGCTTACTGGCGAGGGGACTCTTCTAAAGAGATGCTCACCCGGGTTTATGCCATCTCTTTTCCAACTAAGGAAGAGCTCAGCCGCTACCTTTTTGTGTTAGAGGAAGCAAAAAGAAGAGATCACCGTCTCATTGCTGCTAAGCTTGATCTTTTTTCCTTTAAAGAAGAGGCGCATGCTATGCCTTTTATCCACCCTAAGGGGCTGCGGATTTGGGATAGCCTCATTAGCTATTGGAAAGAGCTGCATGAGGAAGCAGGTTATGAGATGATCAAAACGCCACAGTTGCTGAGCAAAGAGCTCTGGGAGCGTTCTGGCCATTGGGAACACTATCAGGAAAACATGTTCATTTGCCAAGAGAAAGAGGAAAAATCATTTGCTCTAAAACCTATGAACTGCCCCGGTTGCATGCTCTACTATCTTGGAAAGCCACGCAGCTACCGCGATCTCCCTTGGCGAGTCGGCGAGATTGGTCACGTCCATAGAAGAGAACCCTCAGGCGCCCTAAATGGCCTCTTTCGCGTGCAAAGTTTCCACCAGGATGACGCTCATATTTTTATGAAACCAGAAGATATCTCAGATGAAATTATCGCCATTCTTCATCTCGTAAGTAAGATTTACCAAGCGTTTGGTCTCGATCACAGAATCGAGCTCTCTACCAGACCAAAAAAATCGATCGGCACTGATCGAGATTGGGAAATCGCAACAAAAGGGCTAAAAGATGCTTTGGACTTCTGGGGACATATTTATAAAATCAATGAAGGAGATGGAGCCTTTTATGGCCCCAAAATCGATTTCCATGTACAAGATGCTATAGGGCGCTCCTGGCAATGCGGTACGATCCAACTTGACATGGCCCTCCCTGAGAAGTTCGACCTTCATTATATGGAC
>JACPWA010000106.1 GCA_016191565.1 Simkania negevensis
ACTTTCAGGGTGATCAAGAAGAGTCTGGATCACGGAGACTTGAGTGAGGTCACGGGGGCGGAGACCATTTTGATTTTTTCTTTTAACATCTGCTCCCCCTTTAATCAAATGCTTAATTGTTTGAAACACATTCAGTGTATCAGGATTGGCAGCTGCAAAATGGAGGGGTGTATACCCTTTGTAGAGCCCCTCTTGGATGGGAAGGTCAACTTTTGTTTCTTTTCTCTGGAGGAGAAGAGCGACGATCTCTGGTTTAGCCTGCATAGCGGCAAGATGGAGAGGAGTGCTCCCAATAAAATCGACCTGGTTTTGGGCAGCATTTGGATTAATTCGGGGGTCTGCTAAAAGGATTTCTGCTTCTTCCTTAAAGTCCCAAATCGCAGCTAGATGAAGGGCAGTTGTTCCCTCATTGGTAGCTGCATTGGGGAGAATATCTTTGTGTTTTAGAAGTTCTATAATGATCAGAGGAAAGCGATTTATTACTGCAAGATGAAGAGGAGTAAAATTATGCATGCCTTGGAGATTAGGATGAATCCCTTCTTTGTCTAGGAGCGCTTTTACCGCTTCTAGATTGTTAGTCGAAGAAGCAATATGAAGAGGGGTTGATCCAAAGCGATTGGTAGCATTGACATCGCTTCCAAAGAGAATTAAAAGGGCTGCTCCTCCTTTTTTCCCTTTCTCCTTTTGCCCATGTGCTGCAAGGTGGAGAGGGGTATTGTCATCTTTATCGCGCAGGTGGACTAATCGGCTCCCTTCTTTATTTAAAAAAGTCCCCATCTTTTCCACATCTCCATGTAAGGAAGCCTTGAGAAAGTCTATTTCAGAGCTTGCTTGGAGGGGAAGCACAAAGAGAAAAAGGAGGGAGAAAAGAAAAAAAATAGATCTCTTTCGATATGCGCTTTGCTTGGAAAAATGATGAGTTTTGAGCAGATCTAAAAAACGATTTTGAAGGCAATGTGGGAACACATGGCTGAAAAATCGGTTTTTAGAGATGACAAAAATCTTCATTTTAACGA